>JBKJJR010000188.1:0-7502 GCA_046597835.1 Pyrinomonadaceae bacterium | reverse complement strand
GTTATCGGAGAATCGGCTGGCCAAAAGTGCCCGCCCGCAAAATATCCCGGCTGGGTGAATGTGTGCTTGATATGCGGCCTCGGCCGAGGCCACACGCCGGACCAAAAATAATTGCCGTAATTCCAATTTGGGTAGTAAACAACTTTGGGCGAGGACGAATACGATTCGGCAACTCGTGTGTTGGCTCGTTGTTGAGCGTCGAGGGCGGCCCGTTGCAGGTCCTCTTGGCGCAATTTTGCAGAGAGCTGTTCCAACTCGACACGGCTCTGCTCCCGCTGCCGGCCGATCTCCGCAGGCGACGGCATTCCTAAACGAGCATAATTCTCAAGATAATCTTGTTCTGCTTTCAGACGGTCCTGCTGATATTGTTTAAGGTCAGCGTTGGTTACCGACTTTGCTTGAGCAACAACATAACCTGTCAATGCCAAAATGAGACAAAAAACAAACGGCGATCGTTGATTCATAATGCTCCCTCTCTTTTTCACTCATTATATCACGAACGAGATCGCCGTCGTACGCAAAACAAGGCCGTTAATATGCCGGTCAGAATCCAAAGCTCAAACCGGCACGGCCCGTCGCTCCGGCGGTTCGAAAGCCATTTTCGTAATATTCCTGATCGAAGATATTTTCCACCGTGCCATAGATTCGCAGCGTCATTCCTTCCTGTTTAAATCCAAATGTGTAACCCGCTGTAAGATCCCCTTTTCTGTTGCCATTGAAGCGGTAAATATACGTCGAGAAAGACGTATTACTGAAGATGGGCGCTAGATAGCTGCTTGTTCCCAGTAAATCAAAATTGACCCACGCTCGTTTGACCCGCTGCGTTACGACCAATGTAAATTGATGATCGGGAACGCCGAGCGTTTTTAGAATACCGCTGAACTGGACCTGCGGCGTCCGTTGGTCGCTGTTGGTATAGGTATAGGATGCGAAAACATCCGTCGAGCTGGTCGCTTTGGCTTGTATGCTAAATTCGCCGCCGCGGGCGATGCCGCCATTTTCGTTTTCGTAACCGCCAAACGGACGGTGCGTGGTTCCGATATCGGGTACAGGGAAGCCGAAACCGATGATGTCCGTCAGCCGCGTGTAAAAATACGTCGCCGAAAGGCGGACACGTTCGCCCGCCATGTTTTGCTCGATACCGGCGTCAAACGCGATCGTCTTTTCCGGTTTGAGAAAGGGGTCGCCGATAGCGACAAATTGATTAGGCGTCGAAAAATCGTCATAAAAAGAACCGAACCGCTCATACAGCGACGGAACCCGATAGCCGTTGCCGACATGAGCGCGAAATTTTGTGCCCGACTGTTGAACAAAATACGAAGCCGCTCCGTCGAAGGTGTATGCCGTCGGCGGATCGTCCAACGTCAGATCGCTATAAGGGGCATTTAACAAACTAAACCCGGGCGGATCAAGGCTGTATTTTTGAACCCGAGCACCGCTCGCAAGCTGCAAATTCCCGTCGAGCAAACTGAACAGGTCCTGCACATAAAATGTATTGCTTTGCTGCCCTGCCCGCGTGAAATAATTGCCCGCTCCGGTCGGCGTTCGTCCGTCATTTCCAAATTTTTCGCGCTCGAATTCATAGCCCACCGTAAATTGATTGTTGCCATTAGGTGTCCAGTTAAGATGAGCGTTGCCTGTGTGTATCGTGCCGTCATATATGCTCGTCGAAGCGCTCTGAAACCCGATACCAAGCGGCCCGTTGTCGTTCGTCCGCTTCGTTTTTAGACCCTGGTAATAACCGTTGACGACAAGTTTGCTATTGATGATCTGGTTGACGACAAACTGCCCGCTAAAGAATTTCGAATGTTGTATCTTGTCCGGGTCGTTAATGTCAGGCACAAATGTAATATTCGGCACCGCGTTTATTATCGTCGTATTTGATGCCGGCAGAGTGCCCGCCGTATCGGGATCGGAATTCAAACGCACATCGGCATCCGAGAAAAATATGCGGCCGGAAATATTTGTTTTCGAGAATGGATTTGCGTTAATCCTGGTTTGGAAATTGGTGTTATTCGCATTGTCATCGCTGTCTATTCCTTTTGTATAGGCCGTTTGCGAAACTCCCGCCGTAATGCCAAATTTGCCGTTCTCCGTTCCATGCGAGATATTCCCGCGAAAGCGTCCAAGCCCAAGCCCGCCAAATGCTGCGCCGATCTGTCCGTGCGTTCCGCTCTTTGCCTCAGGGGTTTGAAAATCTACCGTTCCACCGATAGCATTTGTCCCATACAACGACGACCCTGAGCCGCGCAGCACTTCGATCTTGTTCACGCTCGTTAGCGTGAAATCACTTAAAAATGGCGAAGCGTCACCGGCAATCGCTGTCGGATCGCGAAACCGTATCCCATCGACCAACACCGCCGTGTCCTGATTGCGCAAGCCACGCGTTTTAATATTGGCCGTTCGTCCAAAGCCGCCAAGCTGCTGAATACGAAAACCTGGAATTGTTCTCAAACTTTCTATCAATGCAAAATCCGCGCGGTCACGCATTTGCTGCGAATCGATGGCGTCGACTGTTTTTGAAACTTGTTCGAGAGTCTGGGTTGCATCGGCGGCAACCGTAACAAACTCGCTAATTCCAAGAAAATCTAGGTCGTGTGTAGCTATCGGAAATTCCTTTGTTACGCCGACCACCGTACCCACACCGTGACTTCCGCGCGGGATGGGTGTCGTGGTGCTGAGAGCATAAGACCCAGGTTCAGAAACTACAATTCTATACTCCCCGTTTGCGTTCGTAAAAGTTGTGTATTCGCGACCCTTATCAGAAGTAGCAGTTACCCTTATCTCGTTCACGGGCACCCCATTTGAGATTACTCTACCTTTAATTGTCAACTCTTGAGCGCAACCAAGGCTTCCTAGTAAAAATATACAAGCTATTAAATATATAACCTTCATGCCATTCTCCTCTTCTGCCCACACGCAGAATGGTTCAAACCACGACAAACGCGCAAAGTTCCTGACTTAGCGAATTCGATTCAAAGCATTTTGGGCTGAATGGTTTCGCTTCACAGTTGCGTGGGCAGTGTTGGCATATTCACCAAACTTCCTTTGCATCGTTTGTCAATTCCTACCTAAAAAACGTTCGTCACCCGAACGTTGCCCGTCGCCGGATTTGTATCCAGCAGCACCTTGACGCCAAAAATATTCTTTACATTTTCGGCATTCAAAACCTCCTCAGGCTTGCCATCTGCGGCTATTCGCCCGTTTCGAAGCATGATGATCTTGTCGGCAAACTCAGACGCCAGATTGAGATCGTGCGTGATAACTATCGCCGAATAATTACTCCTCTGGCATCGCTGGCGCACGAGCCGAAACACCATCGCCTGATGTGTCAGGTCCAGATTTGCCGTGGGTTCGTCGAGCAGCAGGATTCGTGCGTTGGTGGCTATTGCTCGAGCCAGCACAACCCGTTGCCGTTCACCGCCTGACAAATGATTCATTAGACGAGTGTCATAATCGGCTAGGTCGCATTCACTCAAAGCTTTTCGTGCGAAATCAACATCCGCATCGCTTTCCCAACCAAACGCATTCCCATGGACAAACCTTCCCGACAGCACAAACTCCAAAACGGTCACCGGAAACCGCGTCTCGTTCTCCTGTGCAACGACGGCGATATTCGCGGCGATCTCGCGCCGGGACATTGCGGCTAATGGGCGTCCGATGAGATTAACCTGACCCGACGATAGCGGCAACGTTCCGTTTAATGCGCGTATTAACGTCGTCTTGCCTGCGCCGTTTGCACCAAGTAGAACAATGACCTCGCCATCGCAAAGCTCGAACGAAACACCGCTCAAAACTGCACGCTCGCCGTAACTTACCGATATGTTGATTACTTCAAGCATCTGACTAATTTCTCCGCAACAAGTAAATAAACATCGGTGCCCCGATCAGCGCCGTGACCGCTCCGACAGGCAATTCTCTCGGGGCAATCGCTGTCCGTGCAATAGTGTCGGCAAACACCACAAATATCGCCCCGGCGATGGCTGAAAAGGGAATCACCAACCGGTTATCACTGCCGACACTTAAACGAACTAGATGCGGCACGATCAAACCCACATAAGCGACCGAGCCGCTTGCCGCAACCGCAGCCCCGACCACAAGGCTAGACGCTCCAAAAACAAGCATACGTACACGGCCGACCTCGACACCGAAATCGAACGCATCACGCTCGCCGACCATCATCAGATTCAACGCCCGTGCCTGTGAAGTCAAAATAATGGTGCCGATGATAACCGCCGCGAGACTTAAGTAAACGCCGTTCCGCGTCGCTTGTGACAGATCGCCGAGCAGCCAGAAAGTAAAGCTACGCAACTTTGCCGCGTCAAGCAGAGTCGTCAGCATAACGATCACCGACGATAGGAATGTAGTCACGATAACGCCCGACAACACAAGGCGTTCGACGTTCATACCGGCCCGGCTTTTCGCCATTCGATAGACCGCTATGGTAGCCAATCCCGCACCGGCAAATGCAAGCAGCGGACGCGTGATCTCGAGATTCTGAAAAAACACAAAAGCGACCATTGTCCCAAGCGCCGCACCGTTCGATACGCCCAGCAAATAAGGCTCGGCAAGCGGATTTCTAAGCAGCGACTGCAATCCTGCGCCCGCGACGGCAAGGCTCGCGCCGACACAAGCCCCCAGCAAGATCCTCGGCACGCGAATATCAAAAAGTATCGAGCGCTGCTGCTCCGATAGATCGAGAATTGGCAGCTGCTCCGCACCGAACAGCGCGGCCAAGGTCAGCGTCACTATGAGAGCACCTACTAGACTCAAGCCTGTTATTATTACCTTTCTTTTCAAAGACTGTTCCTTCGGAATAACTAATACCTGATAAGTGATAATTTTGAAGCTATCAGTTATCAGCTATCACATATCCGTTATTCCGGAATTTTTCCGGGTGCAGATTCTTAGCAATTTGCTCCAACGCATCCACCAATCTCGGACCCGGCCGCGACAAAATATCCGCGCCTATCTTATATACGCGCCCATTTTTCACTGCTGGTGAATTCTTAAAGACATCGTTCGGCTCCTTGTTATCTTCACTGTCCGACAAAATTATCACTTCGGGGTTCAACACCAAAGCAGTTTCCTTGCTGAGCTTTGGAAAGGCGGTCTCTATATGGGTAGTAACAGAACGCCCTCCAGCCTCTACAATGACTTCATTCAGAAACGTTGAATTGCCGATGGTGAACAGCGGCTCATTTGAAACTTGTACGAAAACTCGCACTACACCGACGCGTCGGTCATAGGCCTCTTGGCTAGCGTCCTCCGCTAGGTAGGTACCGACTTTAGAGCCTATACTGATCCTGCGGTGTTGAAGCTTTTCCGTAACCAGCCGAGCCTCTACCTCGTTTCCAAACAACACAGCAAGGTGATCCAACTCCTCAAAAATAGCGGTAAATGACGTTGGATTCGTCACATAAACAGCTATCCCATTCACTTCGAGCGTCCTCATAAACGCCTCGATCTGCGACGCTGTTGATACAAAAACAACATCAGGCTTGAGCGCGACGATCGATTCCATATTTGGGTTCATCGTGTCGCCGATCTTGGTAATGGACTTTGCGGCTTCCGGGTAGTTGCAAAACGTCGTCACGCCGACGAGCCGATCACCCGCACCGACTGCAAAAATATTCTCGGTCAGATTCGGTGCAAGCGAAACGACACGAGTTATCTTTACAGGCATAGTGACAGTTCGCCCGAGATCATCAGTCACCTGCCGCATCGCCGCCCCCGGATACGCCACATCATTCACCGTCGGCCGCAGACAAGCCACGATAAAAATCGCCGCCACCAAGATGACGATCAACCCAGCTTTATCACTTTTTCTCCTTTTCACTTTTTCCATGTCGCAAAAGCAAAACGCCTCGTTTTCCAGCGTCGAAATTTATCGACCAGAAAAACAAGGCGTTCTGTAAAAATTCACCGTGTCTGCCTGCGATGTTTTGACGCGAAACATCTCTTATGGCAAATGCATTCGAGGCAGGCGGCCTGACTTAAGGAACTTATCCTTTCACAGTGACGCGATCGTGCGGGAATCTCACCCGCTTACCCTTTTTATGCCGCATAAATGGCGGCACCTCAAAAACTTTTGTTATCAACGAGCAAAATTTATTGTGCTCCGAAACGGTGCGCAAGTCAAAAGAAGCTCTCCGCCGGTTTCGATAGACCCCTGCGGCTGTATGCATCCGTACATTAGTTGGCAGCAACGTTGGCTAAAATTTATCAGGAGGCACAATTATGAATTTCGATTACCATCTACAAGAAAGTGGACCCCGAGATCCACAAGATGATCCAAACGAGCCTGACACATCTTACCCATCTCCGGGCGATCCGTCGGACGAGCCGCCTGATCCGTACCCGGTGACCGACCCGAATCCCGAAAGCGATCCGGACACTGAGCCTTTGCGCCAACCCGAACCGATACCTACGTTTCCCGAACCAATTCCGGACGGTCCGCCCAACGTGGTTTTTTGACCGCCGTGTAGACAAAAGATATTTGTTCGGCGAGCTGCTCGACGTGATTAAAAGCGAGGACACAGGCTATCTCTCACTCACTACCCCTTTGGGGCAGAGAATCATCGCCGCCCGCGAAGTCAAGGTCGGCGGTATGGGTAAGATCTAGGCAGTGTTCGAACGCTGGACGATCCCCGCAAAACGTCTCAACTTGCGAACATATCAAACGAGAGTTGGTCCATTCAAAAGGTGAAAAGACTCCGATTTCCCGGAGCCTTTCTCTAATCAATTTATTGGCTGTTTAGGTTATTTCAGATCAAAACGGTCAAGATTCATTACCTTATCCCAGGCCGCAACAAAATCCTGAACAAACTTTTCCTCTGCATCCGCGGAAGCATAAAGTTCTGAATATGCTCGAAGTTCCGAGTTCGAACCAAAAACGAGATCAGCCCTCGTGCCGGTCCATTTAAGCTCACCGGTCTTTCGGACGCGTCCCTCAAAGAATTGTTCGGAACCATCGGTTCCTTTCCATTCCGTTTCAAAATCGAGCAGGTTAGTGAAAAAGTTGTTCGTCAGAACGCCTGGACGATCGGTTAAAACGCCGTGTTTGGATCCGTCAAAATTGGTATCTAGCACGCGCATCCCGCCGACCAAAACCGTCATCTCGGGCGCGGTCAATGATAGCATCTGAGCCTTGTCCACCAGCAGTTCCTCCGCCGGCGTACGATGATGGCCTTTCTTGTAATTGCGAAATCCGTCGGCTTGCGGTTCAAGATGCCACATCGCCTCAACGTCGGTCTGTTCCTGAGCCGCGTCGCCCCGTCCAGGAGTGAACGGCACGGTAATGTTGTGACCAGCCTCCTTAGCAGCCTTTTCTATGGCGGCGCAGCCGCCCAACACGATAACGTCGGCAAGCGAAACCCTCGTGTTGCCCCACTTTCCGTCATTAAACTCTTTCTGTATATTTTCAAGCGTCGCCAGCGTCGTTCCGAGCTGGAATGGATTGTTGACCTCCCATTTTCTCTGCGGATCCAAACGGATCCGGG
>JBKJJR010000179.1:0-4615 GCA_046597835.1 Pyrinomonadaceae bacterium | reverse complement strand
GCGTTTGCGGCGGTTGTCGCATGGTTCACCGACAGCCGTTTGGAATCTCTGGCGATTCTGGTCGTGCTTTTGCTGAATGCGATTATTGGTTTTGCAATTGAATGGCAGGCGGGACGCGCGCTTAATGCTCTGCGGAGTGCGGCTCACACATCCGCCCGCGTTCGGCGCGACGGTGGCGAACAGATCCTTGACGCGGCGCAACTTGTCGTCGGCGACGTCGTGATTTTATCGGCTGGAGACCGCGTACCGGCTGATACGCGTCTGATTGAAGCCGTTAATTTACGCGCTGATGAATCAACCCTTACGGGCGAAAGCGTGTCCGTCGAAAAATTGATTGAAGAGGTTAAACCGGACACCCCGCTCGCGGAACGCCGCTCGATGCTTTATCTCGGCACGGCGATCGTAGCCGGACGTGCCCTCGCCGTAGTTTCCGCAACGGGTAAACAAACCGAACTCGGACGCATCGGGATACTTATCGCCGAAACGAAATCGGAACAGACGCCGCTTGAGCGAAAACTCGCTGAACTAGGCAAAAAGCTCATATATGCCGTGCTGGGAGTTGCCACCCTCGTAATGCTCGCCGGATTTATGCGCGGCGACAATTGGTGGCTCATGCTCGAGGTTTCTGTCAGTCTCGCCGTGGCCGCCGTGCCGGAAGGTCTGCCCGCCGTCACGACTTTGATTCTCGCTCTCGGCGTTTTGCGGATGGCTCGCCGAAATGCGATTGTAAGAAAACTGTCGGCGGTCGAAACGCTCGGCAGTGTGACGGTAATTTGCACCGATAAAACCGGAACGCTCACCGAAAACCGGATGACCGTACAGGAATATCGGCTGGCGAACAAACAAACTATCGAGCTTACGACGGATTTCAAATACGATCCGGACGGCAAAGCAGGCGTTAATTCATCGGATGGAAACCTTCAGCGTCTGTTGCGGGTCAGTTTTTTGTGCAATGACGCTACGCTCGATTCAAACAAGGCGGTTAAAAATAAGGCTATAGGCGACCCTACCGAAACGGCCCTCCTCATCGCGGCTGATAAATTTGGCTTCGATGTCCGGGGCGAAAAATCGGTGCATAAAAAACTGCTCGAACATCCCTTTGATGCCGTGACAAAGCGGATGATCACCGTTTTACAGTCGGCGGACGGGAAAGCGTTTGCCGCACTCAAAGGCGCACCCGCCGCTGTGCTAGCCGTCTGCTCGACATACATTTCAAAAGACGGGGAAACCGTTCCCCTCGATAATGAAACGCGGCGCAATTTTCTAAAGATCAACGAAGAAATGGCAGACAAAGCTTTGCGCGTTTTAGCTTTCGCCGATAAAAAATACGCCGATTCAAAACATTTGGAAATCGAAAATGGCTATACATTTCTCGGATTTGTTGGAATGAGCGACCCGCCGCGCACCGGCGTTTCCGAAGCCGTCCGCGAAGCACAAGCTGCAGGAATTCGCGTTGTGATGCTGACCGGCGACCAACTAAATACGGCCAGGGCCGTCGCACTTCAGTTAAATCTAAGTCAGGGTGCGGATATTTTCGCACTCCATTCCGACGATTTGGCAAACTCCGACAAATCGGAGATCGCAAAAATGGCGAGGCAGGCTCACGTTTTCGCCCGCGTTTCACCTGAAGACAAACTTCGCATCGTCGAGGCCCTGCAAAAGGCGGGTGAGATCGTCGCGGTGACCGGCGACGGCGTAAACGACGCACCTGCCCTAAAACGCGCTGACATTGGGGTAGCAATGGGGAGCGGCACGGACGTCGCTAAAGAAGCGGCTGATATTGTATTAACCGACGATAATTTCGCCACGATCGTCATAGCCGTCGAGGGTGGACGCGCCATCTACGCCAACATTATCAAATTCGTGCATCTCATGTTCTCGCACAATCTCGGCGAAATCCTGGTGATTTTCGTGCCTATCGCCGCCGGATTCCCGCTCCCGTTACTTCCCCTACAAATTCTATGGGTCAATCTCGTAACCGACGTTTTTCCGGCGCTGGCGCTTGCCGTCGAACCACCGTCAGGGGATACGATGAGCCGCCGCCCGCATTCGCCGCAGAAAACTTTATTGTCGGGTCGTTTTTTATTTTTAATTTCCTGGCAGGCTGGAATGCTTGCCGTCATCACGCTCGCCGCGTATTTTTGGGCGTTGGAGATCTACGGCCCGGGCTCACATACGCAAACGATAACACTGCTGACGATGGTCGGCTCGCAGCTCGGTCATCTTTACAACTGCCGTTCCCAAACACGCTCCGCGTTTAAGGGATTTTTCAGCAATCCGTATATCTTTGCCGCTTCGGCAATAGTCATCGGGCTTCAACTGGTTGCAGTTTATTTCGAGCCCTTGGCAAAAATTCTCAATACCATTCCACCAAATAATATTGATTGGCTGGTGATAATAAGCTCAACAGTTTTGCCGGTGATCATCGTTGAGACCGTGAAATTATTTCAGGCAAAGTTGGCGTGACAATCGTCGGTAAGAGGCACCAACACTAGCACTTCTTCGTCACTCGATAACAGCGCCCTGACCTTCAATAATTCGTCCAATGAAATAAGACGCGCCTCCTTCGGGCATCTGCCTTTCGAGTTCGGCTTTAGTTAAGGAACGTTACCGGGACATTACGGATCTTCTGCCGCTAGTCATTGTTGGCTTGATGCGATAAACGATCTCAATATTTTCACGAACCCAATTATCCATCCAGTGGATACTCAAGGCAGGCGTCAATGTTGGATTGTTCGCTAAGATCAGTTTCATAACCCTCTCACGTTCAACCGGGTCAGCGATGCGTTCAGCGATGCCGTCGATTATTACGCTATACCAATGTTGCCTATCTGTAACGTCCTCAGTCTGTAAACAAACTTGGGGGTTTGTGTCGATGATTCCGGATTTTTTACCATCGGTCGTATAGATGAATATCTCATCGCCGTCGAATATAAAATTGACAGGCACGACGTACGGTTTGTTATTCATCGAACATGCAAGATGACCGTAGTTCATTCCTCGCAAGACCTTTACTATCTCTACATCCGACATTTCTGCCACTTCGATCATAGCTCGCTCCTCCCACGTGTGTACCGGTCAAGTATCAAGACTGACATTTCTTTCAATGCCTCGTTAATTGTCGTTAACAACAATGAGAATAGCAGTACACATCGCCCTTGACGGTGCGGTATGGCACAGACTTCTTGAAGCTCTGATAATCGCCACGGGTTCACCGACCAATTTTTTGTGGCGAAAAATCGCGTACGCGCGTACCGGCGGTCGCGGCGTCCGTGCGATGGACGAGTTAGGGGTCACCAAAGAATTTAACTAGGCATGGCCCAAAATTTATAACCCTTCGGTTTATAGCCCCTACGCGCGGCGGTAAGAAACGATAGCAAACGGCAAGCATTAGCCCCTATGATACGCATTTGCTCGCAGTTACCGCACTTTGGTGCCTCCGAACTTGGTACCAGGCATAACATTCTGTCTAAACTATTCAAATATCGGGCCTCAACTCAAAGAAAAAAGGAAGCATGTTTTCACACTTCCTTGAGTTTTGGTCAAGCCGCAGCTTTTGCTGCTTCCTCATCGACCATTGAATCTATTTGATCCTCAGCCTCACCCCACTCGGATGCGGCCTGAATCCCTTCCTCCTTTAATTCTCCGTCCTCGCCTTTGACTAGACGGAATCTTCCGGTGCCACAGTCAATTAACGGTCGTCCTTCGGTACTGGCCGCGTCACCCTTTATCCCGGATATATAAAGCCCGAGTTTTGCTGTCGCTTCGAACTGTTTCAACGGTCCAAGTGACTTGAACGCAGAGGTGAACGCATTTGATAACGACCAGAGGTTTCGCGAGCAAAAATCCTCATGGCCGGGATCGAAATAGTTCGCATGCACCGCGGGCATCAACTGTCGCGGAACACCCTTGAGCACCTTTTCGACAAAGGCTCGATAGATAATAAGCCGTGCGTCATTGTCTGTAAGACCATATTCCCGCATTAGCTTTATCTGATTCGCTAGGGAGTCAAGGCCTCGATAGATGCGATCCACGGCGACAGCAATTGAATCAGTAAGATTGAGTTTCGACGTGTGCTTGTGAAGCAGCGGCGAAAAATCTCCCGAAAATGCCATGTTGTCGCATACGAACACGCGATACCCGGCAGTTAAGGCAAGACGCATCGACTTATCATTCGAGTTGCGGAGTCCGATGGAAAACCGGCCTCCTTCGAATGATGCATCGAGATCCATAACGCCAAACATTTTCATTCCGTCCTGAGAGACCGCATACTCGTCCTTAACGATGCTTAGATGTCGAAACGACAGAGCTTCGTCAAGGACCTCGACGATCTCAGAATGAGAGAGTGGCTGATGGGTTTTGGTCGCCTCCGGCAGAGGCAGTTCCTTCAGTTCCTCCCTTGTTACTTTGAGCGCTCCGCAATGAGCTATTAATGTTGATTTGCTTGTATCCATACTTTCCTCCTAATTGATTTTTGATTTTGATTTGGCGAGCGCTTGTGGGAGTGTCGCCGGGGTACCAGGTAAAATGCTAAAGCCGGGAACGACTAATCTCTCTCTTTCCATTCCTGCGAATAGAGTTGAGGGAGCTCCGCGTCCTCGCTTTTTCCTCGTAC
>JBKJJR010000305.1:0-8742 GCA_046597835.1 Pyrinomonadaceae bacterium | reverse complement strand
GCGGCTGACTGGCAAGGCCGGCAAGGAATCGCGGATATTCAGTTACCCAAATATCGATTTCCCGGTCCGTTCCGATACGAACGATTTTCTTCCACGTCTTTGGGCCAGCCGCCGAGTTGGATGGCTGCTTGAGCAGATCCGCTCGAACGGCGAGACGAAAGAAACTCGTGATGAGGTCATTGAACTCGGCACACGTTACGGTCTTGTCACGCCTTACACTTCATATCTGGCTACTGACGGGAGTATGGCCAACGCTCCAGGATCTGGTCAGTTTCAAATCGACGGCGTTGGCAGCAGCATCAGTGCTCAAACGGCTGAAATGTTACCAAAGGGCGCAACTGTCTCTGCCTTAATGAATGAGCGAACTGGCGTAGAAGCGGTGAAATTGAGCAAGAAACAAAACTCGATGCAAGCGAACGTAGATATTGTGGCTAGGGATGATAAGGATGAAAAAGAGCAGATAATTATCCGAAACTCGAGGCAGAATCGGTATGTCGGGGGCAAGAACTTTATCAATCTCAACAACATATGGTTCGATGCTGACTATTCTGATAAGGCGGAATTGCCTGAAGTAACAATAAAATGTGCCAGCGACGAATATTTCAAACTGATCGAGAAGGAGCGTGATATTGGTCGCTATCTCTCGCTAGGCGAGCAAGTCGTGATCGTTTGGAAAGGAAAGGTTTATCGGATTACTAAGTAACGATCCGGGAAAACTAAACTCGATAAAACTACATCTCACAAGGTGATGTTCGACCGTGGAAGGATTATTCTATTGGTCGAACATCATCTTTTTTTGGAGGCAATTCGTTGAGAATTATCACATCTACTTTCTTTTTTATTTTTATCGGAGTCTTGAGTCTAAATGCTCAATCAGCATGGGTGCAGCAGCCCGACAAAGTAAACGGCGATTTAGTGGCAGTTTTTTTTACGTCGTTTGACAAGGGGTGGGTAGCGGGTGATAACGGCTATCTCGCCTCGACGGCCGATGGCGGACAGACATGGAGAAAATACCCCTTAAATGCAACGGATGACATTAGCGAGATATATTTTCGCAATGACGACAACGGCTATTTGGTTGCCGGAAAAAAGATGTTCATAACGCGTGACGCGGGCCGAACGTGGCTGGAAACACGTATTTATCGGTCCGGCGCATTTGGTAATGGATCGCCAGAATTCTTGAGCATACGGTTTTCGGACAAGAAACACGGCTATGTGGTCGGCTCGATTTTACGTCGTGGCTCAGACGATGACGTCGTGATCGACTCGCTGCTGATGCGGACCGAGGATGGCGGTGACACCTGGCAAAGAATAACGGTGCCGACAAAAACCGAGTTATTTCATCTCGATTTTAGCGGCAATTCGCACGGCTGGATCGTGGGCGACGGCGGCGTGATCCTGGCTTCGACTGACGAAGGCGAAACTTGGGCGAAGCAAATATCCGGCACCTCGGTGCCGCTTTATAACATTGATTTTCGCGACGATAACGAGGGGTATGTCGTCGGCAAAGCGGGAACGATTCTTCGCACCGTGAACGGCGGTGCGGCATGGGAAAAGGTGAGTACGACTTTCAGTGACACATTGATGCGCGTCGATTTTACCGACGATAAGAACGGCTGGATCGTCGGATACAAAGGCGACATTCTTCGCTCGAGTGATAAAGGCAAAACCTGGAACCGGCAGGAAAGTACCACACGTGAGCCTTTGTATGGCCTTTTTATGGACAAAAAATTCGGCTGGGCTGTCGGAGCAAATGGCGTGATCCTTCGATTTAAGAAATCTTAAAATGTTCCAAATGGGGCAACTGTGACGATTGGTAAGGCAGAAGCTTAATGGTGAGTTTACTTTTGATTACGGGTATTTGCAGCCAACTTAGCAAGCTGAGCGGCCCGTGGCAAGGTTTCGACTGCTTTTGCGACCTGCGGGTCGTCTTCGATCAACACCTGATTTGCTGAAACTGCTCCGTACAAAGCTAGGGCAATATTGTAGCGAAGGCGCAGTTTGATAAACGCAGATTCTCTTTTCAGAGTCCCATCTGAAAATTTTCCATCCAATTGATTTACGGCATAATCCCTAAACGAATCCAGAAGTCTCTCGGAAATCGGAAGATCGCCGACAGTGATCCTCTGGCTGAACATAAAAGAAAATCTACAGCAATGTTCCCGTCCGAAGTCCCTTCCGTTAACAACTTCGCGGGCAAAAAAGAAAAGCGGGTCAAGCAAGGCTGCCTGTGTCTCGTTTATTTTTTCTGACTTGACTGGTTCGTCAGGCTGAATGCCGTCGCCGCCGAAGACCCGTCGGTCGGTAAGTGTGCGAGCCTCGAAATATGGCTTGTCGATCGCGGCGGCCGGACCCGTGTGATTAAAATAGTCGTAAATATCGACTTTTGTGTAATCACGCTGAATGGATCTTCCCGAAGGGGTAAGATAGCGTGCGGTCGTAAGTGTCAGGCCCGTGCGGCCCGGCAGATCGATCACGCTTTGTACCAGGCCTTTGCCAAACGTCTTTTCGCCGACGATCATGGCACGGTCGTCATCCTGAAACGCTCCAGCTACAATCTCTGATGCAGAAGCCGTGTCTTCGTTCACAAGCACGACGAGGGGCATCTGCTCAGGGCTGATATTTGGGGATTTCCAGACTCGGTTGTCTATCCGAGAGCGGCCGCGTTGCGTTAATATTAGCGTGCCCGCAGGCAGAAAGTTCTCAGCGATTTTGACCGCCTGATCAACAATGCCGCCGCCGTTTCCGCGCAGGTCGAGAACCAGAGATCTCATCCCCTGGGCCTTCAATTCCTGCATCGCGGTGTCAAATTCTTCAGATGTCGTGTAGTTAAAACCTTCAGAGAGACTAATATAGCCAATTCCCGGACGCAAAATATATGCGTCCGGAATCGAGGGCTGCGGCACGCGGCGTCGGCGAATTTCGATCGTTTCAACCCCGTTCGTCGCAGAGCGTTCGACCGTCAACCGCAATATCGTTCCGCTCGCACCGCGCAACTTGTCGCGGACAATTTCGGAACCTTTCCCTGTCATTTTTTCACCGTTTATGGCGACTATCTTGTCGCCGAAATGAAGCTGCGCCTTAGCCGCCGGAGTACCGGAGAAGGTGGATAGAATGAACGTGTTGATGATTCCGGAGATTGCAAAATCAGAGATGGTCGCTCCGATGCCGGTGTAGCCGCTGCGTTGCTCGTCGAGCAGATCCTTCCACTCGGCGGTATCGTAAAAATTCGAGTGCGGATCGAGTGAACGGAGCATACCGCTGATTCCGGCTTTTGTAAGCTCGCCGGTATTCGCCGCTCGCGCGCCGACGTAATTCCGGCTGATGATCTTTTCGGCCTCGAGTATGGCAGATGCAATGACCGTCGGTCTTGGACGGGTTTCGTTAGATTCGTTACGGGAGTACGGCGAACCGCCGGATGCGGAGAATGTGCTGCCGGGCCTTATGCTGAATGGTTCTACAGCGGGATTTATGGGAGTTTTGAATTGAGCCGATGCCGCAATAAAGCCCGCGATAATGAATCCAAATGTAAGAATAAATTGCTTCATTTCTGGAAAAATCCAAAGACCCAACTCCGAGAAGCCAGAGCAAAGGTTAGAAAAGATCGGCGGTCTCAGCGGCACCCAGACAGCTACCGATCGCAGTTTCGTGTGATTAATTTATATACCTAAACGAGGCGCAATTCCAAATAAAAGCTGGTGACCAATCACGGCGTCAACCCGATTACCGCTGAATAATTTGCTTTTGCATTTTTGTGGTCAAAATGTTCTGATAAAATTACGAAATATATGTCCGCATTATTCAAATTGCCCGCTCTTGTTATTGAAGAATACACGCTCTCAAATGGCCTCCGAGTTGTACTAAATGTCGATAATTCGATGCCCGTGGTTTCCGTCGCCGTTTATTATAATGTTGGCTCGCGCAACGAACGCGAAGGCCGCACGGGCTTTGCTCATTTGTTTGAGCACATGATGTTTCAGGGCTCTGAAAATGTTCCCAAGGCGGGACATTTTCAATTCATTATGAAGGCGGGCGGCACCATGAACGGCACAACGTCGAGCGAGCGAACGAATTATTATGAGACGCTTCCGGCGAACCAGTTGCCGCTCGCATTGTGGCTCGAATCCGACCGTATGCGTTCTCTCGCCGTGACACAGGAAAATCTTGACAACCAGCGTGAAGCCGTAAAAGAGGAAAAGCGGCTGCGTTATGACAACCAGCCCTACGGCCAGATATTCGACCTGATCAACGAGATGATCTATTGCAATTTCGCCAACTCGCACTCGACGATCGGCTCAATGGAACATCTTGACGACGCAACGGTCGAGGACGTTCAAGAATTTTTCAGAGTTTATTACGCACCAAATAATGCAGTTCTGACGTTATCGGGCGCGTTTGAGTCGCTAACCGCAAAGGGTCTCGTCGACACCTATTTTGGCGACATTCCGACTCAGGCGCTGCCGCCACCTCTCGATGTAAGTGAAACGGTTGACGTTGCCGCAACCTACAAGCAATGGGAAGATAAACTAGCCCCATTTCCGGCGTTCCTTCTCGGTTGGAAGATACCGCCCCGTCGTTCGTCCGAATTTAGAGCTCTCTATCTTGCGGGCAAAATACTATACGATGGCGACAGCTCGCGGCTTTATCAAAAATTGGTCAAAGGCGAGGAAGCGGTCATTCAGCTTTTTGGTTTTACTGATGAACGCCGCGGCCCGTCGAGTATTTTTGTCGGAGCGATCCCAAAACCGGAAAAAGATCTCAGCAAGATACGGGAAACAATAATGAATGAGATACACGACCTCGCGTCGCACGGCCCTACAGCCGAGGAAATGGAAAAGATCGAAAACCAGCTTGTGAACGACGCGGTTCGAATGCGCCAATCTTCGTTGTCACGCGCGCAACAAATTTCGGAGTTTGCACTTTATGACAACGATCCAACTTTGGTGAACGCCGAACTCGACGAACTGCTCACTGTAACGGCTGAACAAATAAGGCACGCCGTCGGCGTTCATCTAAATACAGAAAATCGGTCGCTCCTTGATGTAGTGCCGGCAGGAAAAAACTAGGAAATTTAGCCGCAGATTTACGCGAATAAACGCCGATCAAAAATTAGTTCAGGTAAGTGATTCATATCTGCGTTATCCGCGTTAATGTCAGGCTAAAATTATTTTTATGACCTTAGAACTAAGAAAATCAACACCGGAGCCGCTTGCACCGGTGTCTTTTGACATACCAAAGCCCTTTCAGACGACGCTCGACAACGGATTACGCGTTGTCATTTTTGAGAATGAGCGGCTTCCGCTGGTCAGTTTTCGCCTTGCGTTCAACAGCGGCGATATCAACGATCCGATCCACGCTACGGGCTTAACATCAGCGCTGGCATCGATGGTCACTGAAGGAACCAAAGCCTATTCGAGCCTCCAGCTTGCCGAAAAGATAGAGCGCCTCGGTTCAAGTATCTCAGCAAGTGCGTCCGACGATTTTACACTTATTGGCGCGTCGAGTTTGTCGCTTTATAGTTCGGAGATCCTGCACCTAATGTCGGAGGTCGTACTCCGGCCGGTATTTCCCGAGAACGAGCTCGACCTCTATCGCCGCAATACCGTTGAACATCTCAAATTTCAGCGGTCGCAGCCGGGATTTCTTGCAGGCGAACAAGCTGCCCGGCTCATCTACGGCCAGCATCCATACTCGAAAGTTTCACCAAAACCGGAAGATATCGAAAAGCTTGACCGGGCTACATTAGCAGCGTTTCACTCATCGAGATTCATTCCGAACAATGCGCTTTTTATTGCCGTCGGCGATGTCAAACGGGATGAGCTTCTTGCTGAGTTGAATGAGCTTTTCGGTGACTGGGGCAAGGGAATTCAAGATAATGCGACGTTTGCTGAACCACCACGACGCTCGGCACGAAGCCTGACAATTGTCGATCGGCCCGGTTCGGCACAGTCTAATATTGTTCTGACAAACCTGGCGGTAAGACGCACCGATCCCGATTATTTTCCACTGATCGTGATGAATCAGGTTCTGGGCGCGGGTGCTTCGTCGCGTATCTTTATGAATCTCCGCGAGGAGAAAGGATACACATATGGAGCCTATACGCGGCTCGAAACAAAGAAACTCGCCGGTGATTTCGAAGCGACAGCCGAAGTTAGGACAGCTGTAACGGGTGATTCCCTAAAAGAATTTTTCTACGAAATGGAGCGCATTCGCAATGAAGAAGTGGACGGGGACGAACTGGCGGACGCAAAAAATTTTCTTACCGGCGTATTTCCGCTTCGCGCCGAAACTCAGGAAGGCCTGACCAATCTCATTGTCAACCAGCATCTTTACGCTCTGCCTGACGACTACCTGCAAACGTATCGCGAACAAATTGATGCGGTCACGGCCAGCGAAGTTCAGCGGGCCGCCGGCAAGCATGTTCGTCCGGACGAAATGGCTATCGTCATCGTCGGAGACGCCGATGAGGTCGTGCCGCAGGTGCAAGATTATGCCCCGTCAGTAGAAATCTTCGATACTGAGGGGGTTAGGAAATAGAAATTTTGCCCGCGAATAGGGCGGATAAAGAAGAAAAGTTTTACAAATTCGTTTTATTCGTGGTATTCGCGGGCAAAGTTCTTAAATCGGTGGTGTGAATTGAATTATCGCAAAATTTGCTCCCGACGGATCGGCCACCATCGCCATACGGCCGACACCCGGAGCATCGAATGGCGGAACCATTACGCTACCGCCGTGTGCCGTGATCTTTTCCGCAGTTTCGTCGGCATTAGCGACCGCTATGTATGTTGCCCAATGCGGCGGCGGCGGATCGTCACCCCAAGCCGCATCGATCGCCATCATTCCGCCGCACGCCACGTCTCCGACCACGATCTCTTTATAGTCCATCGGCGTTACTTTGGTTTGCGGCAATTCCCAGCCGAACATTCGTTTGTAGAACTCCATCGCCGCTGGTAGGTCCTTTGTCCTCAATTCTCGCCAGCATATCTCGCCGGCCTTTGGTATGTTAAATTCAGCCATTGTGCCCTCCTTTTGCCATCTTAAAGGTCGAAAACACCGCGCCGGTTGGGTCCTGAATGATCGCAAAACGTCCGGTGTTCGGAATGTCGTCAGGTTCCTTAATAACTTTGCCCCCTAATTCGACCGCGAGCTTCGCGTTTTCGTCAACGTCGTCAACGCCGACGTACGTCATAAAATGCGGCGGCGGCAACGGCTGGCCGGGCGCACACATTTCGGGCGTGATCTCGTACAATCCGCCGGCCGGATAGTCGCTGCCGGGCGTCGAGTATTCGTGATATGCAAAGCCGTCAGTCACGGCTTTGCTGTCCTTAAATTTCCAACCAAAAACATTGTTATAAAACGCCTTGCACTGCTCGGCGTCAGTGCTGGCTATTTCCGTCCAGCAGAATGTTCCGTGCGGTATGTTGCCCCAGCCGGCCATTTCACTTGCGTCGTCTGCCATGTGATATTCTCCTTTTTATTGAATTAGAAAATGTATCTTTATCTTGCTCGAACGCTCTTTTATACGCAACCAAGGGGGTATATGTATGCAAAATATAATTTTTCGCTAATAGCGGGAATCTACACGAATCAGAAACAATTCCTTTTCTTATTCGTGTAGATTCGCGTTATTAGCGGGCAAAAAACGTTTTGGGCCGCTGCCGCGGGTATTTGCGCTTTATGGACAAAGCTTGGAGGGAAGCAACGGCCCGAAACTATCGTATTGCAGAAAAGCCTATCAGCCGGCACGCCGGATCGGAACGGCGTTGTTACGCTGCAAATGTTGTAGGTGATCGATCAGATCCGAAGCCGCTTTTTTTGAAAGCTCCTCGATGCCGCAACGCATCAATTGCGAACATTCTTTTTCGGCGTCGAGATTTACATCGCGTGCGATGGCGCGGATCATGCCGAGTTGTTTGCCTGTGACCATATCGCCCAGACTCTTTGCGATCGGGTCGATAAACCTCTTGGGCTCCTCAAATACCGGGTCTTCGTCCACCTCAATAGACTCGAATTCCCGCTTGTATAATTCGCGTGCGATGCCGAATTTTACGGCCGCCCGTTTTAGTGCATCATGCTCGGCTTTCTTGATGCTCATCTCGCTGGCCATCTTTCCGGTTCCCACGCCCTCGCGAGTTACGCCGTCTATCGTAAGAGCAACAGTGACAGTAATAATGTCGCCGATCGGACGAATGTCCTTGACCGTATGACCCCAATTCGGAGCGTGTTCGTCAAGAATGTCGGCGACTGTGTGCCATTCGACATATTCGACCATGTGCAGATTACCGTCTCTGTCACGCATGCCGGCGCGTTTTCTCACAAGCGATGGATCGACTGTTTTGCGAAGTTCGCGAAGCGTCGTAGAAAAATCGAGCACGTTGCTCGCCAAATCGTTCGCCTCAAATAGTGCCGTAGTCTGTTGTGCGGTTGTTTCGTTTTGTGTATTGTGATTCATTTTTGTTCTCCACTGTTTATACATTATTTAAGATGCACATATTATGATGCTAAATTAATTATGAGGTTTGCATCTATGAAACATCGTATCAGAACTTTTTTTCTGTTGCAAGTGCGAAACTAGTTGCATTTAAAAAAAAGTTGTGTTACGTTTTATCTGTGAGATGACAAAATCATCTGTGACACTCAACAATTATCGGAGGAAAATAAAATTATGAGATCTAAAAATGCTAGCTTGATAAGCACTATTGAATTAGGACAGGCAATAAAAAGACGCCGCGAGGAATTGAG
>JBKJJR010000287.1:0-5886 GCA_046597835.1 Pyrinomonadaceae bacterium | reverse complement strand
AAAATTCGCCGAGGTTGTCCGGCAAGCTCAGGACGAAGGCTACACCGAGCCCGATCCGAGACTTGATCTCAACGGAACCGATGTCGCCCGAAAAATATTGATCCTCGCTCGGGAAGCCGGGCGCCGCATCGAGATGGACGACATAAATAACTCGGGCTTTCTGCCTGAATCATGCCTCGCCGGCAGTGTTGAAGATTTCTATTCTGAGATGGAAAAACACGAAGATCATTTCCGACAATTATTACAGGCCGCCCGCGGCATGGGTTTAATCCTTAAATACATCGCGTCTTTCGACGGAGGCAACGCCGCCGTGGGCCTACAGTCGATCGGCCCCGACCACAATTTCGCCAACCTATCAGGCAAGGACAACGCCGTGCTTTTTTACACCAACCGCTACTCCGCCCAACCCCTGGTAATAAAAGGCGCCGGTGCCGGTGCTGACGTAACCGCCGCCGGAGTCTTCGCCGACATCATCCGTGCTTCGCGTTAGCTCTCGATTCAGCGAGTAAAAGCTTTTCGAGTAAACCACGCCTTGTCATTACCACCTGCGCCTACGGGGTCGTCGTATGTGAGCGTGTCAGAACCGGGAGCGATAGCGACTTGGTTCTTTCTCCGGATGCGCAAGCCCGCACGTTAGTAAGGGCGGAACACACAATATTGAATCTATCGCCCTTACTAACGTGTCAGCTTGTGCAAATATCGAGAAAACCACGCCGTTTCGGGAAAGTTCGGCCATATCGAGAAAACCACGCCGTTTCGCGAAAATTGGTATTCCGTAAAACTAATTTCGATGCCATAGTGAGGTTATGAACCAAGACCGCACTTGCTGCACCAGCACCAACCGCCCGCTGCAATTCACCATCCGCAGCTCCGATTTCGCGCTTGACGAAAGATTGCCCTACATCGAGAGCGTCTGCGCAGTGCTGATCGAAAGCCGCTTCGGCCCGCACCAAGTCGAGCCTTGGATCCTTTACTGGAACTGCCAGCCGGAGCTCGACCCTGAACATCAATACGATTTGTTCGATGAGGTGCAAACTGCACCAATGCCGTTGTCCGCGCTCCGGCCTCAGGGACGCGCGCGTGTCGGTACCACCTGCGGTAGCGGGTGGTTGGGTCTCGACGTCCACACAGCCCGAAGTCCTCAGGGACGCGCGGATCAATGTGGAAAACTGCTAAAGCTCAAACGTGAAAAAGTTACGCGATCATCACCAACAACTTTTTCACATTTTCACCTTTCACCCTTTTTCACTCTCGCAAATCAGGGACGCGGCTCACCTCGATTCTCAGGGACTCCGCTTCACCGCGTTAGCGGTGCTATAAATGTAGCCGTGGGTCTTAACCCACGGACAAGCGGAAGAATCCGTCCCCGTCGCGTCAGCGACGTATGAAAAACCACCCGGCCGTTTTCATTTGTCGCTGACGCGACAAGATTACAATCGACCTCAAACCGTGGGTTAAAACCCACGGCTACATTCACTCGGCCGCTACGCGGCGGAACAAAGGATATTTGAAAATTCAGTCTAGGACGCGCCCGATCGAGTCAGTACCACCTGCGCCTACGGGGTGGTTTTAGCCGAACCTCCACAAATCCCTGGATTCCCAGGGACGCACCTATTTCGCTTATCTCTGCCATATCTGCGTACTCTGCGTTGAAAATTCTCTGGGACGCAGTTTATCTATCGATACATTCTTTGTACCCTTCGTGCCTTTGTGGTGAAAAAGATCTCAGGACGCGCAGAAAATTAAACACAGAGAACGCAAAAGTCGCAGAGATTTGTTCTATTGTCTTTTGTTGTCTCTGCGATCTCCGCGTACTCTGCGTTGAAAATTTCTCTGGGACGCGCTGAGAATGTGAAAAAGCGCAAAAGTGAAAAAGTCACGAAATCGCACCCAACAACTTTTTCACCTTTCCACTTTTCATCTTTTTCACTCAATTGTTTCTGGGACGCGCAGATTTGTTAGTCTGCTAAATACCCAAATTTTCCACTACGATAATCTTCGAGAGCCTGATCAATTTCCTGCTGCGTATTCATCAAAAACGGGCCGTATTGGGCTATCGGCTCATTGAGCGGCTCGCCGGCCATCACGAGCAGGACACTGTCTTCGAGAGCCTTGACCTGCAACGCTTCGCCGTCGAGATTAAACAGCGCCAAGTGATCGGTCGCAAGATCGTCGGCGTCGTTTATTGTCGCTGAACCTTCGATCGCGAGAATTGCGGTTGTGTAGCCTGAGGGGAATGACAGATCAATGCTTTCACCCGCTTTCGGTTTCAGGTTGTAGAGATGCACGGGCGAGAACGTCGTAGCAGGCCCGCGAACACCGGCAAATTCGCCTGCTATGATCTCTACTTCGCCTCCATTCAGCAGTTCGACTCTGCCCATTTCGGCGTTTGTGATCGCCTGGTATTTCGGTTCGGTCATCTTGTCTTTGGCGGGCAAATTGACCCAGAGCTGCACCATCTGAAACGGGCCGCCTGCCCGATTGTAATCCGTTTCGTGATACTCCTTGTGCAAAAGGCCGCTGCCGGCCGTCATCCATTGAACGTCGCCTTCGCCGATGACGCCTCCACCGCCCCGGCTGTCGTGATGAGCGACTTTGCCCTTGTAAGCGATCGTCACCGTCTCAAACCCGCGATGCGGATGCGGGCCGACTCCAAAGGGCTGCTCACGCGGCTGAAAGTTTTCGTTAGCGTTGTAATCGAGTAAAAAGAACGGACTCATCCGCTCGCCCGTCAAAGGCCCGTGAGGAAAAAACCCATGCACATGAAACCCGTCCCCAACCCAATGCCTCGGCGGCGGCGGGATGATAGACTCGACGTTTTTAATATTTGTTTGCTTGGTATCTGCCCTCATGTCTTTCTCACGATCATCAGCCCGTCGCGGATCGGTAACAGGACATTCTCGACCCGCTCGTCCGCCAGCACTTTCTCATTAAAATCGTAAAGCGCCTGTGTGTCTTCGTCCTTTATATTTTCGAGAACCCGGCCGCTCCAGAGCACGTTGTCGGCAATGATTACGCCGCCAGGCCGCAGCCGTTCAAAGACGAGGTCGTAATAATTCGAGTAATTTGCCTTGTCGGCATCGATAAAGACCATGTCAAATGTTTCTGTGAGGTTTGGAATTACATCTACTGCCGCCGCGAGGATGAATTCTATCTTGTCTTTGTATTCGGTCTTTTCAACATATGAGCGGGCGACGGCGTTAGTGGCTTCTTGTACATCCAATGTAATTACTTTTCCGCCATCAGTCAGACCTTCGGCCAGACAAAGAGCCGAATACCCTAAATAAGTCCCTATTTCGAGAACAACCTGCGGTTGTATCATATGCGATAACATTGACAAAACGCGTCCCTGAAAGAAGCCCGACAGCATCGATGAATCTTCATAATGCGCATAACAATGCTCGCGAAGCTCCCGCAAAACCTCGCTTTCGCCGGACGTATGAGCCTCGGCATAGTCAGTCAATATATTTTTTATCTCATGCATAACCTTAGTTTGCCCGTGCTATTTCAGCCGTAAACTCAACGATAGGCCGGATTAGATCGGTTTCGTAATTCGTTTTGACGTGCTGCATCACGGCCGTTATGCGTTCGAGGCCCATTCCGGTATCCACTGACGGAGCTGGCAGCGGCGTTAATTTGAAGGTTCCGTCCGGTTCCAACGTACGGTTGTACTGCATAAATACGAGATTCCATATCTCCATCGTCGTGTCGCCCTCGCCATTGACCCATTTTGGATGATTTTCGTTTGGATCGTCGGGCGCGTCACCCATGTAATAATGTATCTCCGAACACGGCCCGCACGGCCCGGTGTCGCCCATCTGCCAAAAATTATCCTTGCGGCCAAATCCCAAAATCCGTTCAGGTTTTGCACCAGCTTTTTCCCAAAGCAAGCGAGCTTCATCGTCCGGCCCAACCTCGTCGTCGCCTTCGAAAACTGAAAACCACAGCCGAGATTCTTCAAGCTTCAATTCATTGACCAAAAAATCCCAAGCGAACTCGATCGCTTCCTTCTTAAAATAGTCTCCGAAAGAAAAATTGCCGAGCATCTCAAAGAAGGTATGATGCCTAGCTGTTTTGCCGACCTCGTCAAGGTCATTGTGCTTGCCGCCGGCGCGAATGCATTTTTGCGAAGAGACGGCACGCTTGTAGTCGCGTTTTTCGTTTCCCAAAAAAACATCCTTGAATTGATTCATCCCGGCGTTCGTAAAAAGCAGCGTCGGGTCATTGGCTGGCAGCAGCGGCGACGAATGCACGATCTTGTGCCCGTACCGCTCAAAATACTCGAGGAATCTGCGTCTGATCTCGTTTCCGGTCATACAAAAACTTTAACACAAACCAATTAGCCTATGCATTTTGACAAAAAAAGGCCGAATGCTTTTACACATTCGGCTAAGTAGAGGAGTCGCAGCCATGTTAAGCGGACTCATATTCGCTCAATGATCGAAGGACTTTCCCCATTCAACAATCTCGATCCTTCCCAAACTGAGAGCTGCCGAAACCTTGTATTACGCCTTCGACCATCGAACGAAACCTGTAAGATATTAATTCGGCATCAGTACGGTATCAACAACATGGATCACGCCATTCGATTGTCGAACGTCAGCGATCGTGACGCGCGATGTTCCGCCTTTCTCGTCCGTAAGTACGAGCGTTTTGCCGACCATCATCGCCGTCAATTTTCCACCGGCGACGGTTGCAAATTTGGCCGTGCCATTGCCACGTCTTATCGCTTTTGCGATAGCTTTCGAGCCCATGTTTCCCGCCACGACGTGGTATGTCAATATCTTTGTGAGCGTCGCCTTGTTCTCAGGCTTGAGCAGCATCTCAACCGTACCCGCCGGCAAAGCGTCGAACGCGCTGTTGACAGGTGCAAACACCGTGAACGGCCCGGCGCTCATCAATGTGTCCACCAAACCCGCCGCCTTAACCGCCGCGACAAGAGTCGTGTGATCTTTTGAATTTACTGCATTCTCAACGATGTTCTTAGTCTTATACATCGCAGCTCCGCCGACCATCGGATTGCCGCCCGATTTCATGCTCATCGACTGCGCCGAAACCCCAAATGTGACACCAAGCGTCAAAATAACTAATGCAAATAATGATTTCATTTTAAAAATTTCCCCTTTTATTTAACTTATCTCTAAAGGCTTTGTCGTCCTTTGGTAGTGATTTCGGCGGTCTGGGAGATCTGGATTCAGAAAAAATTTAAAAAGGAAATTATGCCGAATGTGCTGACACAGTTTTACGGATCCCGCATATCCGGCGCACTCAATCGCCGGGATCGTCGGACGCACCGTCGTGCCTCGCGATGGCGGATATTTTCTCGCGGATCAGGTCGTAGCCAAACCCTTGCCGCAGGAGGTGATCGTAAAATTTCTTTATGTCTTCACGCGTTTCAGGCTTGCCTTTCAGCCGAAGGCGTT
Organism: Pyrinomonadaceae bacterium; assembly: GCA_046597835.1. Classification (GTDB taxonomy): domain Bacteria; phylum Acidobacteriota; class Blastocatellia; order Pyrinomonadales; family Pyrinomonadaceae; genus OLB17. The sequence goes on along the minus strand of JBKJJR010000287.1, from coordinate 463 downwards.
TTTCTATTGCGAGGTTGATTAATTCTTCCTCGGGCAGCTTTTCGAAGGCGTCCGTTATTGCTTGTTCGACGGTTTCTTTATCAAGCTTTTTCTGCGACATCGTTTGCTGCAGACGCCGTTTGCCCTGTGGCTTTTGCCGCAGTTTCGAGATGGCGAGGTCGTGAGCGTATTGCTCATCATCAAGATATTTGTATTCTTTCAGCTTTTCGATCACGGCATCGACAATAGCTTCGTCGGTCCAGAGTTTTTCGAGCAAACGCTCGCGAAGTTCTCTGACCGAACGCGGCTTTGCGGCAAGCAGCTTTACGGCGCGGTTCATTGTCCGCTCGCGTGAACGTTCAATATCTTTAACAATGCGATCCGCTTCCTCGATCTTCTTATTCCGCTTTCGCCACATTTTTGCCGCCACCTGCTAAAATTCAGATTCGCGAATATTATGAACGGAGTACTCATCATCGACAAA
>JBKJJR010000244.1:0-7573 GCA_046597835.1 Pyrinomonadaceae bacterium | reverse complement strand
GGTGCTCGATTCATATTGGCGGCCGATCCATGTTGGCGACGCTAGCTTAAGCTACGGAGTCGCGCTGGTATGTTTTGGCGTGGCTATAATGTATCTGCTCAAGGACGGCGTGAAAGTTGAGGCGATGGCGATCTGGTCGAGCATCTTTGGAATCGCCGTTATTGCAACGGTGAGCAAGTTTTCGGTCTTGACGTCGTTCGTTTACCGCGCCGGTTTGTTTGTTCCGACAGATAACCTCAAGCGTCCCTTTGCGTCGCCGTTTCGTCTCGAAATTCCCCTCGTCGGACCGACGCTTGTCGTGGCCGCAGCATTTCTGATTGGTTCGATCATTGCCTTCTTCCTTTATCTTTATAGAAACAATGAACAGGCAAAAACGGCCGGGCATTATTTGCTCAAATTAGGATTATTTGCACAAATCGTCTCTATTGTTTTTTTGGCTTACGGCATCAATAACAACACCAATACCCTCGAACGGCTGCAAGCCCAACTCAAGGCCGACCCCGCTCAATATATGGTCGCCGCCAAGGCAATGGCGGAAAAACAGGACATGACCCCGCAGGAAAGGTCGCAGATCACGCCGCAGCAATACGAACAAATGGGACGCTCGTTTATTCAGAACAACGGCAGCCAAATGTTTACCGGCCTCAACGCTAACCCAGTCGAATTTTCCGCATTGATCACGGCATTGGTTGCGACGCTATTTGTCATCTTCTTTAGTTTCCGCACCGAGAAGCTGCGTGAGCGACTGCCGAGTCTTGAGTCCCTTGACAGCCTGATGTACAAAACGGCCTGTCTCGCTTTTGCGGGCCTGGCGATGCTGCTTATCACCGGCGCGATCTGGGCAAACGAATCGTGGGGACGTCCGTGGGGATTTGATTCGAAGGAAACCGGCGCTTTAATTGCCTGGCTGACCTACGCGGCATTTCTGCATACGCGTATCGCACGCGGTTGGACAGGACGCAGCTCGGCTTATTTTGCAATAGTTGGTTTTCTGCTCGTTATATTTACGTACCTTGGTGTTAGCTACTTATTGCCCGGTCTGCACAGCTACGCTTAGATAGATCATTGGATCGTTACTTTTGCCACGTCGAGGATCGAATATCTGACGGTGCTGCCGTCATTTGCGATCACTGTCAGTATGCCTTTGTCGACGCTGAATTTCCTGATCTCGCTCATCGGCCGCTCGATCACATCTCCGTCCTTAAGCTGAACAACAAGGTGAATGCTCGCCATCGGATCTGGTGCTTTCGCCGCTGGCGGGACATCCGGCTTTAGGGCCGTATTCGTAGGCTTTTGGGCAACGGCCTCACCTTTTATTCTTGCTGGGTTTTTAAAAACTGTTTTGACCGCAGGAGCGTCCTTTTTTGCCGGTTTGGTTGCGGTGGATCTATTTTCCTTTGGGTTTGCGGCTTTGACCGGATCTTTACGCGTTTTATCAGTACGAGTTTTCGCAACGCCAGCCGCTGAAGGGACTGGCGACTTGTCAGGCACCTTTGCTGAGGGGGCAGTGTTTTTGACCGTGTCGTTAGCGGCGACGGTTGCCAGAACGTCGGGATTCGCTTTTGCGGGCGGTTGAGCCTTGCGGATAATCTCAACTATTGTTCCGACAGAATTTACCCTAATACCCGACGCCGGGGCTGGTTCCTGTTTCACGACGGTCAGATCCTGTTGACGTTTTTGTTCCGCAGCCCCAATAAAGCTGCCGGCAAATTTGATGCGGAAAGTTGCCGGATCGTCGTTTGGTGAGCGGCCTTCGACCCGGAGTAGTAGGCGCTCGGGTTTCCGGAGGTAGATGAGCCTTCCGGTCTCGTTGTCTCCGCCGTCGGTGTAGACGACCATCTTTGTCAGAGGCCGCAATCCTTCGGCAGCAAAAACATCAATATCTCCATTGAAATTTCTGGTTACGACGTTGATAAAGACATCGCCCTGCCCGCCGTCGAAGGTATAAAAAAATGACGAGAGCCGAGAATCGCCAATATCACGAGCTTTGATCGAGCCCGATAACTCATTTGTCGTAACGGCGGTCGGAAAATTCAGGTCGGTGGATTGTGCAGAAGTAGTCGGAGAAAAACCTGCGACGCTTAGCGCCAAGACGGCAAGTATTACTGCTCTTTTGACACGGAGTTTCACGTTAGCCCTTTTCTTAGATGCACAAGCCTTGACGTTTCGGCGTAACCAAGTTTTATATGGGCTTGTTGGCTAATCAAATTATCGACCTCTGCATCTGAAGCCATTTCGGTACTGCCTTTTTGCCGGGCCCAACGTTCGGCATAGCTGACAAGACGGGTGCCGATCCCCAGTTGACGGTGGGATTCTTCAACGTACCAGCCTTCGAGGTAACCGACATTATCCGTGTCGCAGTCTTCGACATGCGAGCGAATGCTTGCCTCGAGGAACCCGATAAGCCGGCCGCCGCCGCCGTCGGCTACCACGACCACTTGTGAATCAGAATGTTCGATAATATCAACCATCTCGTCGCGGTGGTCATCCTCGCCTGATTGATCCCAAAGCAGGAGCCTGAGGCGCAACCATTCGGCGAGGTCGCTTTCGTCGAGCGGACGTATAGTGAATGCGGTATCAGCCATTGAAACCATTGGGAAACGATTCTATCAGTCTTGCCGGTTCATAACAACAGACAAAGCCGGACGCGGGCCCGGCTTAAGTCGTATAAACAGGGGCCTGATCAGTTGGCACCGCCCGCTTTTGCGGCCGCTGCTTTATCCTGTAGCAGTTCAAGGGCCTTTTTCAACTGGATATCTTCGACCGCCTTTGGTTGGACCGGCTTTGCCACAGGCGTTGGGCTCGGCTGCGGATTTTGGCCGTCGGGCTGTTCCGTGAGGCTCTCTACGTCGAGTGGTTCCGGCGTGTCGGGGCGTTTGACCTTGATCGACGGCTGGACGCCCGTGGTCGCTCGTTCTTCGCCCAGAAATGGCGTTCCGTTGGGCGATGCCCACTTTGCAACCGTAAGGAGGTAACCTGCCCCACCGCAGCATGGAAACAGCTTTTGTTCCGTACCTGCTCCGAAACTTTGATCGCCGATCACGTCACCGCGCTTGCGCTCAAGAATCGAAGACGCAACCACCTCGGCAGCACCGGCCGTTCCAAGATCGATCAAAACTGCTACAGTGCCATCGAAAACGGCCTTTGTAGGATCGGCGGCAAAGTTTGTCAAGACCTTATTCTCGCGGCCGATAACTTTGGCAATGTCACCGCTCTTTATGAAGAGGTTAGCGACGGCTACACCTTCCGCAAGGCTGCCGGCCGACACTCCGCGCAGATCGAGAACTATCTTTTGGACGCCCTGTTTTGCCAAGTTCACAACTTGAGATCGAATATCATTTCCCTCGCCGTCTTCCAAACTGAAAACCTTGATAACGCCAATCTTTCCCGCTTCGATTCGGGATTCAGCCGATGGAATTTTGTATGTTCCGCGAACGACTTTAAGCGTCTGCGGCTTTTCGCCCTGCCGAAGCACACGCAGAGCAACGGTCGTTCCAGCATCGCCGTTTACCAATTGGCGTGCGTCGTAAAGCGAAATATCACGCGTCGCCTTTGTATCAATGTACTCGATAAAATCGCCCTGCTTCAATCCCGTTTTTTCCGCAGGCGAACCTTTGATCGTCGAGATGACATATAAATATCCAGAGATCTGCGAAAACTCGGCGCCAATGCCAACCTTGTTGGAGGTCTTAGCGGACTCATAAGCTTTAACCTGTTCAGGTGTCAGAAATGACGAATACGGGTCAAGTCCGCCTGCGAGGCCGCGCAGTGCTCCTAGGCGGACCTTTTCCATATCGGGTTCGTCAACGTAATCGTTCTGAATATGCTGAAGGACAGATTCGACAATACGAAGCTGAGCAGCAGCATCATTAGCGGGCTGCTGAGCCGAGGTTGTGAGGATGTTGCCGACAAACGGTATGCCGCCAATAACTGCATAAACGGCAATTATGCCCGAAACGAACAGGATCCAAACCTTACCGCGAAATGACATATAATACCTCGTATGATACTTCTAAACCGTATTTACTACGTTAGATGACGATCATTTGTTTACCGGGGAAACGCAACAAATCATTATCTCTTAACGCAATTAACAAGTGCAACAAAATAAAACAACTAATGCGGAAGGACTTACAGATGTTTTTCCTGTTCCGCCGTCTGGCCGGATCATCGCGATCGATCCCGGAACTAAACGCTGCGGAGTGGCAATTTGCGACGAGCTTCGTGTCACCACCCGACCTCTCGCGTTGATCGAGCGTTCAAGCTGGAAAAAGCTGCTTACCGATGTCAAACGGATCGTCCTCGAATATGATGCGGTAGCCGTGGTCATTGGTTTGCCGTTGGAATCCGACGGCACGGAGAGCCAAATGTCCGCCGAAGCAAGACGCATGGCCCGCAATTTCTCGCTCTCGCTGGATATTCCTGTATTTCTTCAAGACGAACGCGTCACCTCCTATGAAGCAAAATCCCGCCTATGGGAACAGGGCAAAACCCTAAAAGAAACCCGAAACCTCGTGGACAGCGAAGCCGCTGCGATCATTCTTAGTGATTTTCTGGGTCGATCTACATAAAGTCTGCCGTCAACGCATTTTGCTCATTGAGGTGACGCATTTTACGTCCCTGGTGACTGCAGTTTTTCATGCGTCCCTGAGATTCGTCTAATTCATCAGGGGCTGTCTTTTTCGTCAATTCGTCCGACTCATCGAAAAATCAAAACTATGTGGTAGAGGTCAGTTTGAAAATTAAGTTCACTTTCTGCTGTTCTCTGTGTCTTTACCCTTGTGATCTACGTGTCTAGCCGATTTTTCAACACAGAGTGTACAAAGCGAAGACACAAAGGACACAGAGTTTTTCAAAATGACCCACTACTAGCGATGTTGCATAGTTGCAATACAATCCTACAAATGCTAATATCATCTACAAAACGGAGAAAGGGATATGGGCAGAAATTGGGATGAATTTGGCGACGGGCCGACCGGCACAAAGCGTGGGGCAACATATGTGTCGATGAATCAGGCCGGTGAGATCGTGATGAACCGGCTCATTTTTGAACAACTGGAGCGACCTGAGGCCGTTATTTTGCTGTTCGATCACGAGACGGACACGATCGGCGTCAGGCCGACAAGCCCGCTGATGCCGAACGCCTTCCCTGTTATGGAAAAAGGAAATTGCGGCCACCGGCGGATCCGGGCACGCGGTTTTGTACGCAAACACGATATCAGGCTCGATGGAACTGTCCGTTTTCGCACCGCCGCCGTCGAAGACGGCATATTAGTGCTTGATCTGCGGCAAATGGCCAAAATTAACCGCGGCCGCCGCCTAAAGAGAGTGCGAAAAATGAGTAGGCAGCAGCAGCTGTCTTCGCTGAGCGGCCTGAAACAAACTCAAAACGACTATGGCCGCGATATCTGGATCGAAGAAGAAGACGAACACACCGGCAAGCCCAAGATCTGGTATTCGTTTGATTCAAAAGGAAGAAAACAAAAACACGTCCGCGACAATCTCGGCGTGAGCATCAGCCGTGACGAGGTATAGCCTAACGTCGATCCAAGCCAAATGACGGGCGCCGACGGTCGTGTTTTACGCTCAGGATCTCGATGGTTTCGACATCGACTATGCGAAACAGGACATGGTACGGAAATCGGTTGAGGTTCGCCCGGCGAATTCCTTTTGGGTGTTCACGATATGAATTAGGCCACTCAGCGATGCCTTCGATAAATATTTCGAGTTCCGCAGTGAACCTGTCCGCTAAGTCGGCTCCACTCTCCTCCTCGTAGTATTCCACAATGTCGAGGACGTCGAGCCGGGCACCAACGTGATAGTCTATCCGCTTCATTTGCGGCGTTCCCGGAAGAACCCGAAAAAATCTTCGTGCGAAATAACCTTTGTCGGATCTTTATCCATCTCGCGGCTGCGTTGAAATGCTTCCTCGATCTCGGTGTCGTCGATAAAATCCTCGGGCAAAGAATCCATCAACATATCGGCAAGCTTAGCCCGTTCGCTGTCCGTAAGCGTTAACGCCAATTGTTCTACTTCTGCAATGACTGACATATCTCAATTTTAGCTTACTTTACTTGAAAATGTTAAGCACATTTTTGTCTGCTTAGCCCCACGGAAAAGCATAGCTTTTCCGCACATCGAGCGGCATAGCCGAAATCAAAGATGTCCCCGGATTTGACGTGGCCGCTTTTGACCTGGACAATGACGCGTTTTGCTTTGCCCGAATTGTCGTCAACAAAAACCTTAATCCCGTCGATGACTTTGTCCGTGTTTTTCTTGCCCGTTCGCCTAACGTTTGAAGTGGCGTGGGGCGAAGCCGCCGACACGCAAGCTAAGGGTTCAGAAGGCCCGTTTTAAGAAGTCGCTGTTTTGCCTCACGTCCATTGAATTGTTAGACCTCAGCTACCACGAAGGGTAAGTAGTTACTTTGGTCGGGGCAAATGAATCAAGTGCCGTCGGAAGTTCAGAACCGTTCCAATCATGGCATCTGTTAAAACGAAAGCGATAGGAAGCTCAGGTTCGACATCGAGAACTACCTCTGCTTTGAAACCTTTTGAGCGCAGGAAATTTGCTGCTTCATTTGCACTAGCTACAGGGTCATTGGCGACCAAACCGATGCTCGCCGCTGGGGAGTTTAGTTTCTGGGCAACCTCAGGAGAAGGCAGATTGATAATCGTTCCATCCCACATTATCGAACGAAGTACACCTTCACTGTTTGCTTGGAAGCGTTCCCTGATACCATGCATGGAAAGCAGGGTAACTACTGCATCCTTTGCCTCAGCAGATGACGCTGTAAATATGCGGGACCCCGGGTCTGGGAATGGAAGCGGGTTGCGCCCCGAGGCTAATAGCACAGCCCAGAGGATAAAACCTGCCATGAGCAAGCCAACTAGAAGAAGTACCCAAATTGGTATAAACATTCTTTACTCCTATAGAAAGTAGTTGCCACTTCTGAGGTCTAACGGTTGAGATGACGTGGGGCGAACCGCTACCACGCAAGTTTAGGGAAACAAGACAACGCGATAACAAAATCGCTGTTTCGCCCTAACGTCCATTGAGTTGTTGGGCATCGCGTTTAACTAGAGAGCCGATTGTCCCAACTCTAGCCGTGCGAAAACAGGCCTATTTGGTTGCCGGTGTATCCGTGTAATAGGCAACGAGCCATTTTCCACCGCGTTTGACATAAACCGCTGACGCATGAACGGTCGCCGGCAGCGTTTTCCCGCTGCACACCCCGTCCTGCATACCCCTAAAAGTTATCAGAGCCGAGTTCTTGTCAAGCATTAGAAACTTGAAGTTGTCGAGCGAGTAACTTTTTAATTCGCACTCGCTGCCCAGAAATTTAACGATCTGCGATTTATTCGCTACGCCGTCTGAACTGACAAACAAAGCGTCCTCTGTAAGATTGGTTTGGAACCAGGAAGTGTTTTTATTTTTCCACGCTTCCCACCCTTGTTTTTCCAGAGCGATGATCTGTGTTTCTATTGCATTGCCTTTGTCTTTCGACATTTTTGTTTGACCAAAAGCAACAGGTGACGCGGCAATTGCTATCACCATAATCATAAGCATTTTC
>JBKJJR010000209.1:0-5364 GCA_046597835.1 Pyrinomonadaceae bacterium | reverse complement strand
AAGGAACAAACAGACCTGTATCGCCTGAGTCGTAAACTTTTCTCCCTTTGAGACCCGATCCATTTTTTGTTATTTGATCGCCGTAATGATAACGTTCCAGCCGACACTGCGGCGCATCCATCGGAAGAGCCATTCGGGAAGTGATTTTCCTACGAAATAAATCTCAGGGCGCGTAAGCTGATCGACCTCGACACTTATCTCGCCAAACATAGAAAAAAGCTTGTGGGCTTCGAGACGGCTGTACACTTTTACGAGTGGGCGACCGCCGCTTTCGTTGAATTCGGCGTATTTGCTCATTATGTCAGACGGAGTCATCCCGTGAAACAGTTCGCGACGACAGACGCCTTGTTTGAGCATCAGCTCCACCCAATAATTCCATGAATTCCGATGATAAAGCATAACCTTTGCCGTGCCGCCGGGTTTCAAAACGCGGTGAGCCTCGCGGATCGCGGCCGACGTTTCGGGCGTATGATGAAGCACGCCGTTCGAATAAAAAACGTCAAAGCTATCATCGGCAAACGGTAGGCGTTCGGCATCGGCAAGCGCAAAGTCGGCTGGCATTTCGTAGAGCCGGAACCGATGCTGTGATATCCCTACCGAACGGGGTGTCAGGTCCACGCCCGTGACTCGCGCACCGCCGCGGGCAAATTGCAGCAAGTCGGTACCCATTCCACATCCGACCTCGACCAGCCGTGCGCCGGCGAATTTGTCAAAGCCCATCGTCTCGCGCATCCAAGGTGCGTATTCCTCGTAACGATGGCGTTCGACATCGTCAAAAAACTTGCGCGAGCCGAATTCTCGCTCGCGGCCATGAACAGCTCCGCACGGATCGCCTCCCCACTGCTCGCGGGCTCGGAGCTTTTCTTCGGCTAACCTTGTATTCTCATTGTCCATTATTTCCTGTCTCGCTGTTGATTTATTTTTTAATCTCGCAAAGCACGGTGATGCATTCGCGACTTGTCTTTGCGAGCACAAAGGCGAGAGACATTACCGGATAACGGATAAGTAACTTCAGTTTATTTGCGCCCGCCAACGAATAATTATAATAGTCTTCTGAAATGATGTTTAGGCTGCCTAGGCGGGCAAGGTCGCGCATTTCCTGGAGGGTGAATTCGTGATGATGCCCAATGAAAGGTTCACTTGATTGATAGATGTCGGCCAAGTGTGCAAGAGGCGTCTGACCACGAAGCAGCCCGATGCGTTTTGGCCAGTAGGCTATGTTGGGTGCCTCGAAGTAGAGTCGGCCGTTGGGAGCCGCCATGCGTTTTACATTTTCGACAAGCGTTTTTAACGAATGCGGATAATGTTCCAGCACCGCCATTACCGTTACGAGATCAAATTGCCGCGGCAGTTCCGCGTCCCGGGCGAATGGATCATAATCAAAAATAGTAACGCCACTTTTTGCGATCTGCTCAAAAAGAGGCATAAAAGAATCGCCGTAGAACTTCAATGTCTCGGTCATTACGACCTCGAATCCAAGTTTTTTCGCCGTCACAGGCCAAACCCCCCAAAATCCGCCGACATCGCACAGTGATTTGCCGCCGGTCTCGATCAATGCGCAATAAGCCGCGTAAAAACGGATGGACGAGACCTGAAGATAGTTAAGAAAATTCGTCCGTCCCGGAGACCATGCGATACAGTGCCGCGCGATCTCAGCCTGCATAGTTTCGTTCCAATGTGGCCAGATCTCATCAACGGATGAAAGATACACAGCATTAAATTCTTGAAAAGAAAGTTTGGTCATCGGCGATTGCTCATCATATTTTCTCGTACATCTCGAGAACGCGCTCCGCGTTTTGTTGCCAAGTGTGTTTAGCTTTTGCCGTAACCCGGGCCGCGTTGCCCAATTGCAATAACAACACAGGATCAGTTGCAAGTTTCATGATCGCGTCATTCAACTCAACGGGGTTTCCCGGTTCTACAAGCAGCGCCGTCTCATTGTGAGCGAGCACATCCCCGATCTGGCCGAGGCGGCTCGCGACGATGCCCTTGCCCATCGCCATATATTCAAAAAGCTTTGTCGGAGAACCAAAGAACTCACTGCCGTCCGCGAGTGGCACATGCGGCGAGACCAGGATGTCGCATGCATCCAGCAAAGCAGGAACGCGTTCGTGGGCAACGACTCCGGCAAAGATCACGCGGTCGTTCGCCCCTGACTGACGAAGTTTTGCCTCCACCTCGACGCGCAGGCTGCCGTCGCCGACAAGGAGAAATTGAATGTTTGATTGTTTTGGAACCAACGCTATGGCGTCGGCTAGAGACAAAACACCATGCCACGGGCCGAAAGAGCCAACGAAGCCAACAAGTTTTATGTCCGTGCCCAGCCCCAATTCTTCGCGGACTTGTTTGCCGCCTACGCCGGGGCGAAATTCATCCGCATCGACGCCGTTCGGATTGACGATTATTTTTTCCGCCTGAACGCCTGCGTTGAGCAAATTATTTCTCTCCACTTCGGAAATAACAAATATTCGGCGGGCAGCTTGCAAATTTAGGCGTTCACAGCGTTCGAGAAGATCGAGTTTTTTGGTTTTGTCCCAATGCTTGCCCATCCAAACTTCGGAACCGTTGTATTCGAGAAATAAAGGGACGCCTGAACGCAAACTCGCTTCAACGCCCGCCCACGAGAAACGGCAGTAGCGCTGATAAATGAAATCAGGCGGCGCAGCGACGATTAGATCGGAAGCTGCCGTCGAGAATGCAGCGCCGTTAAATATATCAAAAGCCGAGCGCGGCATAATATCGGGATCGGGTGCGATCTTGCGAAAAGCGATTTTATTTGTATCCAGCCCGGCGATCTCATCATTACTGATAAAGGTTATCTCGATGCCCAAACCAATCAGTGCCTTTACAACGCCATTGATATGACTGGTCGCTCCGCCAGGCTGCGTTCCGGCTGCGGGCGTCGCCCGGAGATAATCGACCGAAAGGGCGCATTTGTTTGAGGAGATTTCGGAATTTGATTTGCCGGCATTAACTTGCTGTTCCAGACGGGCAAGTTTTTCAGCGGCGTTGGAAACCGCAAACATTCCGCGAACAACGCTGCGTGCAATTTGAAACGGCGCTTTCGCGATCAGGCTAAAGCGGTTGCCGGAACGCACATTTCCGCGTGAGTCCAGTATTAGCGATTCGCGGGCGCCGGCGAGTCCGCCAAACAGCATCAACGCATGCTGCCCATATTGCCAGTTGAGGCTTTCCGTCATGACCGCAAAAACATCAGGCCGTTCGTTCCTCAAAGCAGCGAGTCGCTTGAGCATACTGCCTTTTTCAAACGACGCTCTAGGAAAATGAACGATCTCGGCGTTCGGGTAACGAGCTTTAAGCGTTTCGGATGCGGCCTTAGCATCGCCGCTGAGTGTGGTCATTACAACTCTCATTGCTTTGACAATCCTCCAACAAGGCTGCGTATTTCCGAAAAGCGAATCACAAACGCATCCGAAAAAGGCTTGAGGGTTTTTGTACGAAAATACACAGCCACAAGCGCAAACACCAAAGCGTATGAAATGCTAGAAACCGCGGCCGCCGCATATGCACCATAAAGAGGCACAAAAATGAGGTTAAGAATAAGATTAACGCTCGTCGTGACCAGCCAGAAAACAGGGATCGCAGGTGGCAACCCAAGGCTGCTGAAATACTGTACCTGCACCGTCTCGATCCCTAAAAGATAGACGCCCGGCAAAAGGATCATAACCAGAAACGGCACATCCGCAAACGCTGGGCCATACAGTACAGGCAGCAGAAATGAAGCGGGAACGGCAGAAAGGCAAACCACTAACAATATTATAGTCGCATGACGCGTAACGCGGCATGTGATTTCGGCGCTCCCCTCGCGGGCTTCGGTTACGCGGGGGAACAAAACGGTAGATATAACGCCAGGTATCATCATCATTAGTGTTCCGACCTGGCTGGCGACCGCATATACGCCAGCTTCGGAACTACTGCGGAAATAGTTCACCAGCAGAATATCTGCACGCAGAATTATCACCGATGAAACCATCGCAACGTAAAATTTCGAGCCGTATTTGAGCATTTCGCCCATCAGCGGCCTGTCGAAGAGCAGGCTGGCGTTCGGCGCAGTTTTAGGCGCGCGAAACAAAACCGGAAGGACCAAAAGGCTCAAAATTGCGGTAGCTATTGTGTTTGCCGAAACGAGGGCAAACAATCCCATGCCCAGAAGGCCAAGCAATATTAACGGATTGATAAACAGAACCGACTGCGCCAAAAGGTCCAGCACGTTGTACCGTTTGATATCTCCAAGGCCTAGAAATGCCGCGAGACAAAAAAGCGTCAGCAGTTGAAAAGGCAGTGCAAGGGCCGCTATCGTCACCAACTGAGTCGGAATGTCACCAAAAAGGCCGGGTGTAACAAAAGTCAGAATGATGACGCCGGTTGCGAGAATTGCTCCGACGACAAAAGCAAACGCAACGGCATTTGTCATAACCGCTTTCATACTTGGCCGATCTCGGGCCACAAGATAGGTTACCGCCGACGGCATTCCGATTCCGCCAAAAGTGATGGTCAGCAGGGTCATGACATTTAGGGACGCCATCATGCCGACGCTTGCCGCTCCGAGCCAACGAGCGACTATGACCCCGGCGAGCAAACTGCCCCCGGCGATTACGCTCTTGGCTCCGAGCGTTAAAGCTACATGCCTCGAAAAGCGCGCTGCTCCCGATTCAGCTGTTGTCGATCCAATGTTCATACCAGAGAGTTAGGTTCAGCAAAGCCCAGAGGTGAAAACTCCAATCGGTTCTGCCGGCGCGATGTTCTGTAAACATGCGGGCGACGAAATCGCGGTTGAAGTAATCACGTTTCCAGATCGGCGAATTCATCAGGTCGTCGCTATATGATTCGCCGGTGCCGCTGCGGAACCATTCGCGGATCGGCGCGCCAAAACCGCGCTTTTTCTCGTAAAGCAGATCGTGCGGCAAGACGGATTCGAGAGCCCGTTTTAAGATATGCTTGCCGGTATTGCCATTCACCTTTAAATCGCTAGGCACACCCATCGCATATTCAACGAGGTGGTGATCGAGAAAAGGCACGCGTGCCTCAACCGAAGTCGCCATCGTAATTTTATCGACACGCATAAGCAAAAGTTCGGGCAAACGCAGCTTTAGTTCGAGATAGGTCATCCTTGACAAATAGTCCGAATCGGGGCGTTCACGAGCTATGTGTTTCAAGTATTGCTCAACGGCCGCGAGTGACGAATGTCCATTCAGCCTGACTCTCATTCGACTACTGAGAACGTTTGGCTTTAGCGAATCGTCGTAAACGACAGCTCCGCCCCAGAACATCGGCTCGCCAGTTGCGAGGCGTCGCGCAAACTCACTGAGGGAGCGGCCGCGGCCCGTAACTTCAAAAACAGCC
>JBKJJR010000191.1:0-5321 GCA_046597835.1 Pyrinomonadaceae bacterium | reverse complement strand
CACCAGATAGCGATCGGGCTCGCAATAGCGATCGTCGAGTAAGTACCAAGCGTGATGCCCACAAGCAGCGCCAAAGAGAAACTCTTAAGAACTTCGCCGCCAAACAGCACCAGAGCGAGAACCGACAAAAGCACCAGTCCCGCCGTGATTATTGTTCGTGAAAGCGTCTGATTGATCGATGCATTCGTGATCGTAAATAGCGAATCGGTGCGATTCAAGATAAGATTTTCGCGAACACGGTCGAAAATAACGATGGAATCATTGACAGAAAATCCAACGATGGTCAGAATCGCGGCGATAACAGTCAGGTTAATCTCCCATTGAAATAACGAGAAAAATGCCAGGACCATCAGCACATCGTGAAACACCGCAATCACGGCACCTGCCGCATACGTCCAGTCATAACGGAAAGCTATGAAAAGCAAAATGCCAATCAAACCAAACAACGTGGCTGTAATAGCTTGGGTCCGCAACTTTGCACCCGCGACGGCTCCCACGGAGTCCGTCCCGACGATCTTGTAAACCGCATCTTCCGACGAGGCGAGCGTTGCTTCTCCTTCGGCTTCCTTGCCAAAAGTATCGAGCGCCGCTTTAACGGTATTTCGTCCTGCCTGCACCTGCGCGGCAAGATTCTGTCCGGCTTCCTGACCGCTTAATGAAGCGTCCTGTGCTCCGAGTGTATTCTCGACGAGCGGTATCTTTATCAAAACCTCATCAGGCTTATCGGTCGAGGCCTGTATCTGTGGATCGGGCACCTGTGCGTTATTTAGCGCCTCTCGAATTGCATCGTCGCTCGGCCTTTCGCCTTTGAATTTCGCAACTACGACCGTTCCGCCTTTGAAGTCGACGCCCAGATTAAAGGCATCAGCACCGCCCGGCGTATATTGACGACCGATCGTCGAAACCAAGCCCATAAGCATGACAAAGATCGAAAATGCAATAAATATCTTGCGCTTTCCAAGCCAGTCAATGTGAATATTCTTAAACAAATTAAACATCTTTTTAGAATGTCGAGTGAAGAGTAGCGAGTGGCGAGGTTCAGCGAGTCTTCACTCTCTACTTCCACCAATTACTCTCGACTCTTAAATACTAAGCTTCTGCATATTGGGTTTGAGGCTCAACTCCCAATTAAATATGGTTCGCGAAACGAAGACCGCGGTGAACAGATTGATCAGCAACCCAAGTATCAGCGTCACGGCAAAGCCTTTGATGGGCCCCGAACCCGTCATATAAAGTATTACTGACGAAATGATCGTCGTTATGTGCGTGTCTATGATGGTGACAAAAGCGCGGTCAAAACCCTTCCCAATGGCTTCAGCCACAGTGTCGCCCAGCCTCAGTTCCTCACGAATACGTTCAAAGATCAGCACGTTAGAATCGACAGCCATTCCGATGCCAAGGATCAAACCTGCTATACCGGGCAAAGTCAGGGTCGAGCCAAACATTATAAGTCCACCCACTGTAAGGATCATATTAAGCAGCAACGCCACTACGGCATTGATCCCCGATCCGCGATAGTAAAACAACATGAACAGCACTACCAAAACGAGCCCGCCGACCGACGCCCTAACGCCCGCCTTAATGGAATCTGCTCCGAGGCTCGGGCCGACGGTCCGTTCTTCCTGATATTCGATGGCCGCGGGCAACGCTCCCGATTTAAGCGTCAAAGCGAGATCCTCAGCAGAGGTTTTGCTGAAACGTCCGGTGATCTGTCCCTGGTCAAAGATCTGCGACTTGATAAATGCGGCAGATTTGACCTCATCGTTCAACACGACCGCCATATAATTGTTTATATTCTTGCCGGTCCAATCCCCAAACTTCTGCGCCCCGGTTGGCTTAAACTGGAAATTGATCTCAAATTCCTGGCCGCCTGCACGCCCCGCCGAGGCAGACGCGTCACGGAGTTCGCTCCCGTCAACAACCGCCGGCGTTTCGACCACTACATATTTTGTGTCTTTCGGATCGGGCGTAGCAGCCGTTTTAGGAGCCGAGTCACGCTCAGAATATGGCAGCACTTTGCGCGTTTCAGATTCCTTGCCGCCTATAGATTGCAAAGCCGCTTCTTTTGTTGGATAAGTTTGGACTGGTGAGGGATTTCCCGGGCCGACGATCTTCATCAGTTCGAGTCGCGATTCACCCTGGACAAGCTGCTTGACACGCTCAGGATTTTCAACGCCGGGCATCTGAAGCAAGATCTGGCCCGAATCGGCCGAACCTTGTCGTTGCAAGGTCGGCTCCTTTACTCCAAAACTGTTGATTCTGCTGTCGATGATCTTCAGCGCCTGGTCGGTCGCCTGCTCTTTCATCGTTGCTTGCATCTGCTTTGGCAGCGACCACGTGATCGCCGTGTCACTTGACGATTGTGTCCAATTGGCAAGATCAACCTTCTTTTTTACTGCGTCGAGAACGGCGGCGACTTTTGAAGCATCGGTTACATTCAGTGTGATCTGGTAGTTACCGTTTTCCGCAACATACGAAGCCTCGCCCACCGGGAGCGGCTGGCCGGCGTCGTCCTTTGCATCTTTCGCCGCCTGCAGAGCGGCAGCTTCGCTATTCTCCGTGAGACGCTTGAGGTAGTCCTCGGTCTTTACGCGCATCACCAAATGTGAGCCGCCTTTAAGGTCGAGGCCGAGATTGATATTAGCGCCGAGATTATCCTTGATTCCCTGCCATGTGAAATCGTTCACATTAGGAGCGCGGTGCCGCGGCCCAAAAACGAGGTAAATACCCACGATGGTAATGGCGATGATGATCGCCGTCCTGATCCATAAACCGGTTCTGTTCATATAAAACTCGTGAATCGTGAATCAGGAATCGTGAGTAGAAAAACCTACCATTCACGATTTAAGATTCACGATCTGCTATTCAGCCTTTTTTCCGATAACGGCACTTTTTCCGATCTCAAGAAACGACTTTTCAGCACTTTGAATAATGAAGCTCGTGTCCTTGACCTCTTTTATCTTTCCGATGACCCCGCCGTTCGTTACGATTTCGTCATTGATCCTAAGACCGGTGATCATTTCCTGAACCTGCTGCTTCTGCTTCTTTTGCGGCAGAATGACCAGAAAGTAAAAAATGCCAAAAATTGCCACGAAAGGCAAAAAAGGTCCGATCGTTGAGATCCAACTACCCGCCCCAGCCGCATCTTGTAACAAAAAGAGATAATTACTCATGTGATTTACGCCGTGAGACAAAAGGAAGATGATATAACAAATCGAGTAGCATTATCAAATGCCAATAGAATCGTTCTCTTTAAGCCTACTCAAAAACTCTTTTCGGAATGACTGAAAAGTCAAAGTTGTGATTGCCTTTCTTGCTTTTTTCATTGTATCCATAAAGAACGCAATATTATGATGTGAGATCAAAATGGCAGCCGTCATTTCGCCCGCCTGATATAGATGACGCAGGTAGCCGATCGAATAGCGTCGACACACCGAGCAATCGCAATCTTCATCTAACGGTCGCGAATTCACAGCAAATTTTGCATTGCGAATATTAAGTTTCCCACGCGAGGTGAACGCGCTTCCCGTCCGGCCGTTACGTGTCGGGATGACACAGTCGAACATATCGACGCCGCAATTCACCGCCTCGATCAGATCTTCTGGCGTCCCGACGCCCATCAAATAACGCGGCGAGTCTGCGGGCATCTTCGGTCCAATGAAATCAAGCACCTCATACATCACCGATTTCTCTTCACCTACGCTCAGCCCGCCGATCGCGTAACCGTCAAATCCTATGTCGACTGTTCGATCCAGACTTTCCTTTCTCAACTCCAAATGACCCGCTCCTTGAACGATGCCAAAAAGAGCCTGCTCGCCCGACAGTCCGGAATCGGAAAGGCTTTCGGTGGACTCGGATAGGAAGCCCGTATCCATACCCGTACTTTGCAACTTGTCGAATTCGACCTTTGACCGCTCGGCCCAACGAGCCGTCATTTCCAAACTCTTTCGGGTCACATCGATCCCGGCGTCGCCGGGCGGGCATTCGTCAAAGACCATTACGATGTCGGAACCAAGCGCCGCCTGTATTTCCATCGATACTTCCGGAGAAAGAAAATGTTTGCTGCCGTCAAGGTGAGACCGAAATTCAACGCCGTCTTCCGAAAGTTTTCGTAGATCGGTCAGAGAAAAAACCTGGAAACCACCCGAGTCAGTCAAAAAGGATCGATCCCACGACGTAAATTTATGCAGGCCGCCGAACTCGCGAATCACTTCAACGCCCGGCCGCAGAAAAAGATGATACGTATTTCCAAGAATTATGCGCGCGTCAATTTCCGTTTCAAGCCACTCAAAACGAATCCCCTTGACCGAACCTTGCGTGCCGACCGGCATAAAAACAGGCGTCTCAATAACAGAACGCCTCGTTCTGACTATACCCGCCCGCGCCTCGCCGTCGGTTGCGGTCACTGTCCAATCAAGTGGTTTATTCATTACGAATCTAAATTGCCGCAAAGAAGAGCAAAAATCGCAAAAATCCAGAGTATAAATCCGTTTTGCTCCTTCTGTGCCCTATTGCGGCTATTTCCTTTTTCCGACAAGCGCCCAGATTTCGTGTGCGCCGGCAGCCGTCTCTGATATTATTTTGCCACTCTCGTTGACCAAAACGGCGGAGGGTGTTCCGAACATTCCAAAATCGGCGGCCGTAAGATAGTCCTTTTCCAAAATGATCGGCGAGCGAAGGTCAAACTCCTCATGCGCCGCTTTATCGCCTTCGGAAAATACGACCAGGTGCGGATCGGCGTCTCCTTTCGTTTTATCCCATTCGCGAAGATCGCTCATCATGTCCTGGCAATAAGGACAGGTAAGGCTCCAGAATGCGACGAGAGTTCGTTTGTTTTTAAAGTAGTCGTTATTTATCTCGTTCCCGCTAATGTCACTTAAAGAAAACGTCGGGATGTTTTCCCCTATCTTATGATTAGAATGCGAATGTCCGTTGCCGTTGGTAAAATATGTAAACTCCTGCCGAAGATCTCCGTCTTTGATCTTTGCAACAAGCTCTCGTATCGCTGCATCTCCTGCCGCGACATGACTCGCTATTCGTCCGTGCCGATCCATCAGGACAGCCGTCGGTGTCCATTGCGCTTTGACGATATCGGCAAGCTCACGTTCATTTTGAACAAGCAATAACTTCGCGGCTTCACCGTCAAATTTTTCAACATTTTCTTCCGGCTCCCCGGTACTTACAAAAACCAAGTTAACCTTATCTTGAAGATCATCTTGCCACTGTTCAAATTCGGGAACCAACGCTTTACAAGGATTGCACGTTGGGCTTATGAAAAAAAATAATACAGGCAGATCGTCGTTTCTAAGAACGGCAAGCGA
>JBKJJR010000322.1:0-2656 GCA_046597835.1 Pyrinomonadaceae bacterium | reverse complement strand
GCCTTCTCCATCGGCAACAGCTACTGCTACAGCGACCCGGACTGCGACATCTACTGCGACTTCAACGCCTACGGCGACGCCGACTGGAGCGTCAACGCCTGTCTCGAGCCCCATGTCTTCACCAACGGCGACAGCAACCGCAGCGGCAACGGCTACGCCAACTACTCCCGCGTGTACCGCCGGCCAAAACAGTGCCGGCCCGCCTCCGTGCATCTGCGTTTCGCCGATGTGGGTCCGGTCCAACGGAAAATGCCGATAACACCGATGGCCGGAATTTGATCAACGAAAATATATATGGCACTTACATTACTCAAACTATCTGCTGCTAACAAATGTACGGAAACCAATGGTCAGACCAAACGAACTAGAAGCCAGCGCTCTGGCGAAAGGGGCTTTACCCTCATTGAGGTGGCGTGCGCGCTGGTGATCATTTTGGTCGCGCTGCTTGGAGTCGCATTTTCGTTCACATATGTTGTCAACTACAACGCCGGCAACAATGCCCGCTCGCGCACGCTCGCCGCGCTTCAACAGAAGATCGAACAGTTGCGCGCGGCAAAATTTACACCGACGTTTAGGGATGCAGCGCTTAACGCGGGAACTACTACAACGACAACAGCGCCAATTGACGGTTCAGTATTTAATTTACGGGTTGTGGTGGACGACGATCCGTTTACTGCCGGCGTTCAGACATCTACTTCAAGCACTTTAAAGGAAATTACCGTGACCGCAAGTCTCACGTCCCCGAGTCCCGGCTGGCAAACGGCTATTCCCGCAGTTGCAGTTCTGCGGCGTACACGCGGCAACTAAACCACCGATGATGAAAAAACGAACAATTAAAAAATCAAACGATCGCGGCTTCTCATTGTTGGAATTGCTGATCGCAATGGTGATGATGCTCCTTCTAATGGGGATAGTATCAACGCTGCTTGCTCGTTCGCTCAGCGTCCGCGCCCGCGAAAGGGCGCGCACAGATGCCCTGACGTCAGCGCAAGCGGCCTTGAATGTTTTGTCGCGTGAGATCGCAAATGCAGGTTTCGGGCTTGCCGTTGCTGGCGATCCGCGTATTGCCAGCAATGGCATTATCACGGCCGATTCGAATGCAAACCAGATCCACATTCGATCTAACTTTAACAATGTCGGGCCGCACGCGGCGCCGACAGGTTCGACCGTTTTAGCGACCCTGGATCCGGGCGAAGACATCACATTTTTTTACGATTCCGCGACTAAGTCAATTCTGCGTTACGATCCGTTCGACACCCCCACCACGTCGGCGATCGTTAATCGAGTCAGCGAAGTGAGGTATCGATATTGGGATTACGTTGGCGCAAATTCAACCGGAACGCTGGTTACCACGCCGACCAATAACACCGGCCGGATCGAGATAACGATCAGGGTTGATCTCGATCCAGTTTACGGCCAGCCAAATCCATCTAACGTCTCATTTACATCAGACGTCACCCTGCGAAATTCAAAATATATGTTGCAGCAGTATTAAAGAGGGAGTGTCTTAGGAGGAAATATGGCAAAGAAACAACGGGAAGGAAAAATGAAAGATCGCAGCAGCGAACGCGGCGCAGCATTGGTGATGGCATTGATGATCACGTTTCTGCTTCTTGTCGCAAGCGCGGGCTTGCTTTTAGAATCGTCGCTCAACGCTCAAAACGTAACCGACGCTACGACCGAGCAGCAGGCCTACAACGCGGCCGAAAGCGGTATCCAGTCCGCCATCAACGTGCTGCGCGGTAATGCGGTGCCTAACCCGCTGCTCGACGCCGCAAAACCGGCCACTGACGTAGCAAACAAAATAGACTATGTTAAGGCTCTCAAGGTCGCATCCTCGAATACTACGGGTGACACGACCGCGTTCCCTCGAATGTCACGCTGGGTAGGTTACAACGGCACTTGTATCGATCGTGTAACGATGGGTTCGACGGGATGCACCGGAGCCAGCAGCTTTTCATATGCACTCTCGGTATCCGATCCGGACAACACGGGCAGCAATGTTTCATACAATACAACCGGCAGGATATTTGACAACGACGGCGTGGGCTTCGAAACGCAAAAGACCTATGGGAATATAAATAATCATATCGTGGTAAGGTATTATCCTACATCTGTCACTGACCTGAATGCAGTAGGCGGCGCCACGGCAACAAATTTCGGCAACTTCAAGGTGACGATTACGGGCGCCGGTGGTAACGTTTCGGCATTCAATCGGTTCGAGATTGCCGTTCGGATGACCAAGCCGTATCTTGCTAGACGATATATTCGCGGCTATATCGAGACAAATACTACACCGGGTTCGGCACCGAAGATCATTTTTGACGCACAAACATATAATTTGATCGGAAGCATTATGACCCTCAATTTTGCGTGGGGTTCACCGTCTGTCCTAACAGTTATTGGGCCGCCTCAGCGATACGGTTACGAAGCTCAGATGACTGGAAGCGCGGCGGGCACCGATAATGTTGTCACTGGAACAATTACCGCGCCCGAACCGACGCGTCTCCTGCTTACATCGACCGGATACGGGCCGCGGGGCTCGACAAAACGCCTCGAGGCGATAATCCAAAAGGATCTCTTTGCCGGGCTTCGCTTTCCGGCGACCCTGACCCTCGTCGGGCCCCCGTCCACAGTCGGTCCGCCCGCAACGACT
>JBKJJR010000347.1:0-4287 GCA_046597835.1 Pyrinomonadaceae bacterium | reverse complement strand
TTCTTTGTGTTCCGTTCCACAGTTGGTGGAGCACCTGGAACGGGGTGGAACAAAGTCGATTCTCGCCCGTCCAAAATGCAAGTCAAGCCCATGGTTGCAATGTAATCGCTATTTTTTTGAAGTTCTTTTGAGTTTCTCGAGGACGTATTTATTAGACCATTGCGGAACATTGTTCCCGTGTATGGTGCTCTTAGGCCGGTGTCGAAGAACATTATCGAAAGCTCGCCTGCACTCCAGTAGATGTAGAGATGATGGTCAAGCGTGCGTGTGCGCGACGGACTCTCGTAACGTTCGGCGCAAGTGGTCTGTCATTTTGCTACTATGCGACAGCCTTGGAAGTTTGTCTTCCAGTGAACATACCTGAGCGGATAAGTGACTTAAAGTTATGGCATAAATCCAAGGAGGCAATATCATGTCAATACCAAACAATGACGAACTAGAAGGCAAATGGGAACAGGCGAAAGGGTGGGTTAAAGACAAGGCGGGCGAAGCGACCGGCAACGAGGATCTCGAGGCCGATGGCGAAGCCGACCGTGCCGCCGGCAAAACGCAGGAAACTTGGGGCAAGGTCAAACGCGGTGTGGGTGATGTTCTCGAAGATGCTGCTGATGCTTTGAACAGGTAGGCGTAAGGCAGGAGTTAGACATCAGAAGCAAAGCCTTGCCGAGCGATCGGCGAGGCTTTTTAGGATCATTCTTCCCTGGCTGAGGTCATTAGAGGCTATTTACTGACCGTATTGGTACTGGGTACACGATTTGGGTCGCTTGACATAAATTTTCGTTAAAAACAAAGGACTTATGGGTTGGAATGGTTTTTGCCTCGTAGTTAGGTAGGACTGAGAGGGGGAAATTATGAGATCAAGAAATATACAACAAATTTTTATCTTTATTACGGCACTTTTCGTTGTTATTCTAAGCAGCGGAGCGGTATCTGGGCAGGGAAAAGGACACAATAAGGGCGGCGACAAGCAGGGCAGCGAAATGCGTGGCGGTGGTCAGCAGCAACGGCATGAACGCACGCAGCCCCAGCGTGAAGAGCAACGAATCTCACCGGTTTGGCAAAAGCAGGAACAGCGTCAACAGGAAGGGCGTGTGGAACAGCAAGGCCGGCCTGATGTAAGGCAAATTCCCAACGATCGTGGATTCGAGCAATGGCGCAATCCGGGCGATCGTGATGCCCGCAAGCAGAAACACTACGACGGCAATCAGCCTGGGTGGCAACATCAGGTTCCGCTAAGCAACGCGTGGCCGCGAAATTATGGCCAATGGCGCAGCAACGAGGTTCGTATTCGAAACGCCGAGCGAAAGGCGTGGAAAAATGAGGAAAAGGCACTTCGGTCGAACGTTAGAAATAACGGTTCGTACGTGTACCGGAACGAGCCCTATTACTGGGATAATCGGTCCCCTTATCAATATCCCCAGCACGCCCGCGCGAGCGTTCTCAGGAATTTGATCGCCAGCGTTCTGGGTTCAAACACCCGGTATAGCAATAACAATTACTCACAGGCACAGCCGGTTTATTACGGCAGCTCCTATAATCCGGTAAACTATAGCACCGGTTATTACAACACCTATCCGCAATATCAGAGCTATGCGGTTGCTCCGACTTATTACAGCTACCAGCCTTACGGATATACCCATGCTCCACAATACACTGATCCGTACTATTCGGGCAATGGAGACAATAGAATGTTCTCGAATTATTCCGATTCGGGTTTCGGAGGCGGCTTTGTACAGCAGATATTTGGCAACCTGCTGGCACAAGGATATGATCAGGGTTATGTGCAAGGCCTCAACGCGCGACGCGCGGGTTATGGAGACAGGTATTACTACGATCCATACGATTATGGGGATAATGGTTACGTGTCGTATTCGAACACTCTCAGCGAAAATCGTCGATGCCTAAGCGACGGTTACGAGCTTGGTTACAACGACGCGCTCTATAACCAACGCGCAATGTCTGGGTCTCAAGATTACGATCCGTATCAAAACACCAACGCCGATTTGGTCAGCGTTTTGATCGGCAGTGTACTGCAAGGCTTTAACAGTTAATAAAAGACTGCAAACATAAAGCATCGAAGGCTCCGTATAATCGGAGCCTTTGCTGCTTTATGCGTTTTTACGTCGTGAGTTTGGCCTATGCTTGCGCGTCTCAGTTGACATATTTTTAATTTAGAATTATTCTAAATATAATTTGAATGAAGATCGCAGTTGACGAAATCGAAAAGTTGGGACTTACCAAACAGCGCGCTT
The DNA here is from genome assembly GCA_046597835.1 of Pyrinomonadaceae bacterium. Taxonomy (GTDB): domain Bacteria; phylum Acidobacteriota; class Blastocatellia; order Pyrinomonadales; family Pyrinomonadaceae; genus OLB17. The sequence goes on along the minus strand of JBKJJR010000347.1, from coordinate 2,035 downwards.
CGGTGCTGAGTGTCATCCGCTCTGCGGATAAGCATCTGACGGCTAATGAGGTTTTTGAAGGCTCAAGACGGCTGCTGCCGGGCATTTCGTTTGCGACGGTTTACAATTCGCTGCGGTATCTAAAGGCCGAGGGGCTTATCGGCGAGATACAATTTGGCTCGGACGCACACCGCTATGACCGCAAGATCTCGCAGCATGATCACGCAATCTGTGGTAAGTGTGGCAAGATCGTCGATATGGAAATCGCGCTGCCAAAAAAGGTAATTGAGAAAGCAACCGAATTGTCGAAATTTAAAGCGGGAACAATTGAGCTGACGCTTCGGGGCTTGTGTCTTCAATGCAGCAAAGTAAGATCATTAATTAAATAGACGAGGAGAAAAAATGGAAACTAACGGAAATGAAAGTTCGGGCAAATGCCCATTTACAGGCGGTGCCGTGAGGTTTACGACCGAGAATACGCGCTCGAACCGTGATTGGTGGCCGCAGTCATTAAATCTCGGCATACTCCGGCAACATTCCGAAAAGTCGGATCCGATGGCCGAAGGGTTTGATTATGCGGAGGAGTTTGCATCGCTCGATTACAAAGCATTGAAGCAAGACCTTGCCGATCTGATGACTGATTCTAAAGATTGGTGGCCGGCGGATTTTGGACATTATGGAGGCCTGTTCATACGGCTTGCATGGCACAGCGCTGGCACGTATCGCATCGCGGACGGACGCGGCGGCGGCGGACGCGGACAGATTCGCTTCGCCCCACTCAACAGTTGGCCTGACAACGTTAATCTCGATAAAGCCCGTCGCCTCCTTTGGCCCATCAAGCAGAAGTACGGCCAGAAAATTTCATGGGCCGATCTGATCCTTCTGTCGGGAAACGTTGCGCTGGAAACAATGGGATTTAAGACCTTCGGCTTTGGCGGCGGACGCCAAGATGTTTGGGAGCCGGATCAAGATGTGTATTGGGGTTCCGAAACGACGTGGCTCGGCGGCGATGTCAGGTATGATCGAGGTTCTGAGGGTGCCGACAAGCAGGTTGGCACGCTCGTGTCGGATGATGACGCGGACGGCAACATTCACGGCCGCAAGCTCGAGAATCCTCTTGGGGCAGTTCAGATGGGTCTTATCTATGTGAATCCCGAGGGCCCGGACGGCAATCCCGACCCGCTTTTGGCCGCCGCAGATATTAAGGAAACGTTTGGCCGGATGGCAATGAATCTCGAAGAAACAGTCGCGCTGATCGCAGGCGGCCACTCATTCGGAAAGACGCACGGAGCAGCAGAATCTTCGAACGTGGGCGTCGAACCCGAAGGTGCTGCGGTCTCCGCTCAGGGCTTCGGCTGGAACAACAGTTACGGCGAAGGAAAGGCAGCGGACACGATCACGAGCGGGCTCGAAGTCACATGGAGCTCTTCGCCGACGCAGTGGAGTAATAGCTTTTTCGAGAACCTTTTTGGCTTTGAATGGGAACTCACAAAGAGCCCCGCAGGAGCCCAGCAGTGGACGGCAAAGGACGCCGATGCGATCATACCCGACGCTTTTGACCCTGCAAAGAAACACCTGCCGACGATGCTGACTACGGATCTAGCTCTTCGTTTGGATCCCGAATTTGAGCCGATCTCTCGACGCTTTCTGGAAAATCCAGACCAGTTTGCCGATGCATTCGCACGCGCATGGTTCAAGCTCACACACCGAGACATGGGGCCACGGGCACGGTATCTCGGCCCTGAAGTCCCAGATGAGGTACTTATCTGGCAGGATCCGATCCCGGATTTTGACCACGCGTTGATCGGCGAAAAAGAGTTCGCGAGTTTAAAGGCGACGATCCTCGATTCGGGATTAACAGTCTCGCAACTCGTATCTACTGCGTGGGCTTCAGCCTCTACATTCCGTGGCGGGGATAAACGGGGCGGCGCCAACGGCGCCCGGATCCGTTTGGATCCGCAGAGAAAATGGGAGGTCAACAATCCATTCCAGCTCGGAACGACGCTGGCGACGCTTGAAAATATACAGAAAGAGTTTAATGACGGAAAGTGGGGCA
>JBKJJR010000265.1:0-3358 GCA_046597835.1 Pyrinomonadaceae bacterium | reverse complement strand
CGCTTTCGACGCTTTGCGCGGGGTGCGGGCATGATTCGATCAACGCGGCGATCGTCGAGACGTGCTGGGAATTGAATATTGAACCGCATAAGGTGGCGAAGCTTTCGGGTATTGGCTGCTCGTCGAAATCGCCGGCTTACTTTTTGTCGAATTCGCATGGATTTAATTCGGTGCACGGGCGTATGCCGAGTGTTGCGACGGGGGCAAATCTCGCGAACCGCGATCTTATTTATTTCGGTGTTTCGGGTGACGGCGATACGGCGTCGATCGGGATGGGGCAGTTCGTTCACGTTGTCAGGCGAAACCTGAACATGGTCTATCTCGTGATGAACAACGGCTGCTACGGCTTGACCAAGGGCCAGGATTCGGCGACTGCGGACGTAGGTTCCAAGAGCAAAGCGGGAAGTGTCAATCTCTTTGAAGCTATTGATCTCGCGAGTCTCGCCATTGAACTTGGAGCAACGTTTGTTGGGCAAAGTTTTTCTGGTGACAAGGAGCAGCTAACGCCTTTGCTCAAGGCCGCGATGAAGCACAATGGCTTTGCGTTTCTCAATGTGATTTCGCCATGCGTGACGTTCAACAATAATACCGGCTCAACCAAGTCTTACGATTATGTCCGCGAGCACGTCGAAGCAACGGCTACGATAGATTTCGTTCCTATCTCGAAGGAAATTCTGACGAGTTACGAAGCGGGAAGCGTGAAAGATCTGCTGATGCACGACGGTACGGCTATCCATCTGCACAAGCTCGCAAAAGACTGGGACCCGACAGATCGTTTCTCGGCGATAAATGCGATGCAGCGTGCCAAGAAGGGCGGCGAGATATTGACCGGGCTTCTCTACATCGACGAGAATTCCAACGACTTACATTCGATGTTGAATACAAATGATGTTGCGTTGAATTCATTGACCAAAGACACTCTGTGTCCCGGAGCGGACTCATTAGCTAAGCTCAATTGCTCTCTAAGATAAAAACAGAATTAGCCACGAATTACACAAATGACGCGAATTATTTGATTCGTGTTATTAGTGACATTCGTGGCTAAAATCCTACCTGAAGAATCAAAACATCGGCTTCCTGAGGATGTCAGCTAAGGCTCGCATTCTTGCGGCATCGTCTGAACTTTTCGCCACAGCAGCGTTCTTTTCGATCGACTTTGCATAGCCTTTAAATTTTCCAGTCTTCTTCTCGCTCTCGGCCTTTTGAATCGCCTGTCGAATATCAGCGATCTTATCGGCACTCATAGCCTGCGAGCGTTCCAATTGATCGACGTATGCCTTCGCCACGACCAACTGTCGCGGCCACTTGATCATCTGCTGGTTCTGCACATTTAGCTCATCAACGCGAACGGTCTTGGCTGCGTCGATCTCGTTTTGCGTAAGGTCTTTGGTCGCCGTTAGATCAAAAATATCAAGGCCGCGTGAGATCTCGGAAGAGTAGATGTGTCCATTGTACCAATACGCGGACCATGAGCCGCCAAGCACGAGCATCTTCGGGTCGATGGGGCCGCGGTCGAAGTAGCCGATCTCCTTGGGATGGTCGGCGTCTGTGAAGTCCACGAGCGAAATGCCGCCCTGATACCACGCCTGTATCATAATATTGCGGCCCGGGATCGGAACCAGCGAGCCGTTGTGAGCGACGCAATTCTCGGTGTCGCCTTGGGCGGACGGCATTTTGTAATAGCTGGCAAATCTCAGCTTGTTGTTATCGAGGTGAAAGATCGAATTAGCTCCCCACACGTTTGGATCGGTCGCACGGCACCTGGCGCCGAGGCCGCCGCCCCACTCGTCGGTGAAGACGACCTTCTTACCGTCATTCGAAAACGATGCCGAATGCCAATAGGAATAGTTCGGGTCGTTAACGGCATCGATGCGTTTTGGGTTTGCAGGATCTTTTATATCCAGCAGGATTCCGTTGCCCGAACACGCTCCGGCCGCTAGGCCAAGTGCCGAATAAACCGTAATGTCATGACACTGGTCTGTGACGTTAGGCTCTTTCGACTCATGCGTGATCCCGCTCGAAAGGCTGTTGATAACGCCTGTTCGTGCATCCATAAATATACGCGGGCTTGAAACTATCTTGGAATTCTGCGGAGCCGACACCGGCACTTTAATTACTTCGATACGGAACAGAGCGGTATTCGGATCCTTATCGGGTTTCTCACCTGAGCAGCCTGCCAGTTCTTCGATTTGACGGACAAAGGACGTGCCCGAGACATAGATATAAACGTTGTTCTTGTCGTTTGGATCGGTCACTAGCGTGTGTGTGTGCGACCCGCGACAGGTTTGGACGGCTCCGACCTGCTTCGGACTCTTGATGTCCGAGATGTCAAATATCCTGACACCGCGAAAACGATCTTTCGACGCCGCCGGCAAGCCCGGTGCGGTCTGGATCGGAAACCCTTCGGCACTGCAGTCGAGACGGGCATTCGCCATTTCAACTGACATGAACATAAGGTTTTTGTAAACCGAGACGTCGCCCTGGCCACCCGGACAGATGATGTTTGTCAACAAAAGGGCATTTGCCGGGTCGGTAATGTCATATATGCTCATCCCGTAAAAATTACCCTGAAACAGGCGATTGCCTTGAATCGCCATGTCCGAATTTGCAAAGGCAAGACCGCCGAGAGCAAGTTTCAGTGGGGCAGGGACATGAGACGGGTCGCCGCCAGTTATAATGCTCACGCCTTTATTTACTTTGGGGTCAGTAGGGTCGTTAGAAAGTTGAAATGCTTCGGGCTTTTTCAACAGTGAGACGTGCCTGATGCCCATCGCTGTTTCTCCGGCGTCATACATGCCGGGTGCGAGTTTTGCGCGCGGATCATTTGCATTCGAGCCCGTCATTCCGGCAGGAAGCGGCGGCGCAGGTTTAGGAGCGAATGGATTTTCGCCGTCCTGTGCCATTATTGAGGCTGTAAAACATGAGAACAAAAATATTAAAGCAAAAATTAAACGTAATCGATTCATCATTTCTCCTATCGAGGTTTTTCACCCAGCATGGTCTGCATTATTCTGATCTCAGCGCGTTGTCCGCTGTCAATATCAGTTGTGAAATTAAATATTTCAGCATCCTGTCCGGCTCCGGCGGTATCGAATAGCTCCTTTACCATAACAAGCGCGCCGCCATGGTGCTGGATCATTCCGGTCAAAAACAAATGGTCAAATTCTGAGCCTTTCGCCATTCTAAGCGCGTCCATTTGTTTTGAAGTCAGCATTCCGGGCATGAGCATCTGATGATGGCTTGAATGATCCATTCCCGGCATATTCATCGCGGGCATCGGCATGGAGGTTACTTCGCCGCGCGCCAGCAGCCATCGTTCCATAAATCTCATTTCTTCGGCTTGCGAATGGCTAATACG
>JBKJJR010000160.1:0-2898 GCA_046597835.1 Pyrinomonadaceae bacterium | reverse complement strand
TGAACACAATAATTCCGCGCAATTACGGCGAAGGGCCTTCTACGGTCAGCGTCAATCTGCGTGTTGGCAAGACGTTCGGTTTTGGCGGTACACAGGGATCCCAAACAGGCGGCAGTGGGCGACAGGGACAAGGCAGCGGCGGCACGGGCGGGCAACCGGTTATGATTGGAACACCTGGCGGCACAGGTGGACCTGGCGGTGGGGGTGATCGCGGCGGCGGCATGAGAATGGGCGGCGGCGGTTTTGGTGGCGACGCCAGAAAACCATATAACCTGAATATCGGCGTCAACTTTTCAAATCTATTTAACAGGGTCAATTTGGGCACGCCTGTCGGTAATCTCGCATCGAGCCGTTTTGGCCAGTCAACTTCCACGTCGGGCGGTTTTGGCGGTTTCGGTGGATTTGGCGGCGGCACGAGCGGCCCAAACCGACGGATCGAATTGCAAATGCGATTTAGCTGGTAATTGACCTTTAAAGTAATTATAATGCAATGATCGCGATCAATGGCTACGACTTAAAAGCGAAGGAAGGTGTCACGAAATTGCAAGGAATTGATCCGGACAAAGCACGGAAATTAAGCGATAATATTTATAACGTCACCAACATTTTCAAGTAAATGCTTCACCTTTGAGGTAGTGGGATTTGTATGAATAGATTTTTTTGTTTGATAACATTAGTGGTCATTTCGGCCATGACCTCATTCACGCAGGATGCAAAGTCGCCGAATAAACCTGCCACTGACAAGCCGGCAGTTGTGATTATCGATAATGGACCCGCGGAGCTTGCGAAGGTGACTCTTGCTGCGCACGGCGGCGACAAACTTAAAAAAATGAGATCCCTCGTCCTTCGTGGGTCGGTCGATATCACGGGTGCATTTAGTCAGATAATACCTGCGACGTTTGTATTGATCATCGCCGGCGATCGATACGTTTTTGAGCTGAATAATCCGATCCAACCGCTGAAACAAATATTCGACGGCAAAAATACTTATTCAACGGGTTACGAACTGCCGCCGGTGACGAGCCTGGGATTTCCACTCCTGACGAAGATCGGCGAGACCGGTTACGTCATTGCCGCTCTTCCCGAAGCAAAAAGGAAGAAAAAAGGGTTTCGCGTTACGACGCCTGATGCGTTTTATTCCGATTTTTTTGTGGACGAAAAGACAGGCCAGATCAAGGGTTTTGAATCGAGCTACGATGTTGACGGCCGCATTGTCACCACGTCGGTCGAGATCGATGAGTTTCAGACGGTTGAAAGTGTGATCGTTCCGAAAAGATACTCCCAAAGATTCGACCTAGGCCAAATGACCGCTTATGCAAATTTTAAGACTAAGGATATTTTGGTGAATTCGCCGATCGCGGATGACGTTTTCTCGATACCCAAATAACGATATTCTATTTTGAAAAGCGGCTTGATCTCCACCAATTGATTGTCTTCCTAAGGCCTTCTTCCAGCCCTACGATTTCCGAATAATTTAGACACTCAACCGCTCGGCGGTTGTCCGCTTGCGAGTGTTTTACATCGCCGCTGCGCGGCGGTTGGTATTCTGTGTCGGCGTCGGGCGTGTCTGTAATTTTCTTGAGCACCTCCAGAAGCTCATTCAGCGTTGTTCGATCGCCATTCGCGACGTTCATAGTTTCGCCCAAGCCCACGGTCGTTTGAGCAGCTTTGATATTGGCGTCAACCACATTGGAAATATATGTAAAGTCCCGCGACTGTTCCCCGTCGCCATAAAAAACAGCGGGCCTGCCCTTCATGAGCGCGTCAATAAAACGTGAGATGACGCCAGAGTACATCGACGCCGGATTTTGCCGTGGGCCAAAGACGTTGAAATATCTGAGTGAAATAGTTTCCAGGCCGTAAACATTATGAAAGGCTCGACAGTATAATTCGCCTGTCAATTTAGCCACCGCGTAAGGCGAAAGTGGATCGGGCCGCATTGTCTCGACTTTGGGCAGTATGGGCTGGTCCCCATAAGCCGAACTTGAAGCCGCGTAAACCAGACGTTTCACGCCAGAAGTTTTTGCTTTGACGAGAAGTTTAAATGTTCCGTCAACACAGACGCGATGTGTTTCGGCCGGATCCTCGACCGAACGCGGCACACTCGGGAGTGCGGCTTCGTGAAAGACGATCTCGGCTCCATCAATGGCCCTTGTCAATGCCGCATCATCGTTGATGTCGCCTTCGATAAAATCGAAATCTCCGTCTATTTCCTCAAGATTTTCGCGAAAGCCGGTCGTTAGATCATCGATGATCGACACGCGGGCTCCTTGCCGTATCAATTCGTCGGCAAGATTTGAGCCGATAAATCCAGCTCCTCCTGTAATTAGTACCTTGCTCGTAAACGACATTGTTTTCCTGTGTCTCGTCTGATCTTAACGACCCACGCCCACATATTCAAAACCGAGAGCACGCATATCGTCGGGCTCATATATGTTTCGAAGGTCGGCGACCTTAGGGGATCTTAGAAGCGTCTTGACCTTCTCCATATCGAGCGCCCTGAACTGGTTCCATTCAGTAATGATCAGAAGCATATCAGCTCCTGTGATCGCATCGTATTCATCGATCGCGTAGCCGATATCAGGCAGATAGTGCTTAGCCTCTTGCATCGCGACCGGATCGTATGCCTTTATCGTTGCTCCCCTATCGATCAATTCTTTTATAATATCTATCGCGGGCGATTCGCGCATGTCGTCGGTCTCGGGCTTGAACGAAAGGCCGAGAACGCCAATGTGTTTCCCGGCTAAGCTGCCGATCATCTTCTCGATCTTCGGTATCATTGCATCGCGCTGGCGTTCGTTCGCCTCGATGACCGCGTCAACTATTAAGGTTTCAACCCCGAACTGATCAGCGACCGTCGTTAACGCCCGGGTGTCCTTAGGAAAGCAGGAACCGCCG
>JBKJJR010000359.1:0-6222 GCA_046597835.1 Pyrinomonadaceae bacterium | reverse complement strand
CTCCAAAAAACTCCAGAACGAGTCGCCGATTTTTACGCGGAATTGACAGAAGGAATGTGGATCGACCCAAGCGAACATATCGTTCCGCTCCCGGGCGATTCGCACGACGAAATGGTGATCGTCAAAGATATTTCTATCGCTTCAGTTTGCGAACATCATCTGGCACCGTTCACTGGTCGCTGCCATATCGCCTATATTCCGAAAGGCGGCCGCATCATCGGGCTCTCAAAGCTAGCTCGTATTGCCGAGATATTTGCCCGTAGGCTTCAGGTTCAGGAACGCCTCACGCAGCAGATCGCCCAGACGCTCTTCGACAAACTCGATCCTATCGGGGTAATGGTCGTTATCGAGGCCGAACACACGTGCATGACGCTTCGCGGAGTCAAAAAGCCCGGAGCGGTCACGATCACTTCGGCTGTGCTCGGCGGATTCCGAAAAGATCCACGCACTCGTGCAGAAGCAATGTCATTGATCAAAGGATAAGGTAAATTGGCAATCGAAACCTTCTACATAACCACGCCGATCTATTACGCGAACAGCTTGCCGCATCTTGGGCATCTGTATTCGACGATCGTTGCTGACGTGATCCAGCGGCATAAGAAACAGCGCGGATTTGATACCTACTTCCTGACTGGAACGGACGAGCACGGCGTCAATATCCAGCGTTCTGCGGAACGGGAAGGAAGAACGGCAAAGGAACAGGTTGATTACGTGTCGGGCGAGCTAAAGAGGATGTTTCATGATTTTGGGCTCGATACGGAAAACGGCGGTTACGACATTTTCATGCGGACGACCGAGCCGTTTCATTACGAAGGCGTCCAGCATCTATGGCGTGAGATAGCAAAAAACAAAACTCCAAAAGGGAACGAAACGATCTATAAAGGCTTTTACGAGGGCTGGTTCTGCGCTCCGTGTGCCGAATTTAAGACCGAAGATCAGTACGTCGTCCCCGAAGGTTCGGACGTTCCGAATTGCCTGATACACGAACGGCCGCTCGATAAAATCGCTGAGGAAAGCTACTTTTTTCGGCTGTCAGATTACGATGAATTTCTGATCGATCTGATCGAGGGGGATGTTGATTTGGTAAGGCCGGATTCGCGACGGAATGAAGTTCTCTCGTTTATTCGCGGCGGACTTCAAGATTTGTCGATAAGCCGGCAAAAAAGCTCGGTCTCGTGGGGCGTTCCAGTTCCAGATGACGAAAACCACGTAATGTATGTCTGGCTCGACGCTCTTTCGAATTACATAACCGCGATCGGCTATGGAAATACTGTAAAGGCGTCGGTGGGCTTTGAGAAATATTGGCAGAATGCGGTGCATTTGGTCGGCAAAGATATTTTGCGGTTTCATACCATCTATTGGTTTTCATTTCTGTCTGCCGCAGGATTGCCGCTGCCGAAGACGGTGTATGCCCACGGCATGTGGCTTGATGCGGATAGCAGAAAGATGGGGAAAACGACCGGGAACGTAATTGATGTCGATGTTTTGCGTAAGCATTTTCAGGTCGATTCTCTCCGGTATTTTCTGCTTCGCGAAATGGTTTTTGGCCAAGATGGAAAATTCGGCTATGAGAATCTGATCGACCGAGCGAACGCGGATCTCGCCAGCGGCCTCGGCAATCTTGCCAGCAGGACATTTTCGATGATCACGAAATACCGCGACGGTCTAATTCCGAGCGGCAAGATCGTCGAGGAAAACTACATAAACGCCAAACGCGCTGGTGTAAGCCCCGACGAACAGGAACTTGTCAGCGTTATAGAACACTCACGCGATGAATTCATTCGGCGGTTTGATAATTTTGAATTCAGCTTGGCACTTGAGACGGTCTGGAAAGTTATTGCACGGGTCGATAAACTGATCTCCGATTCAAAACCATGGGAACTGATAAAGGATGATCGACAGGCCGAGACGCTCAATGCGGTGCTTTACCGAGCGAGTGAAACGCTGCGTTGGCTTTGCGTTTTGCTGTATCCGGTGATGCCCGAGGCGTCGAAAAGTATTTACAGCCAGATCGGACTTAGTGAGAATATTTCAAAGATCGATCCGGCAAATCTTAATTGGGGAGAACTCGCCGGTGGGACAAAGATCGGCGAAACGGTCGGCGTATTTCCGAGACTCGATAAAACTATAGTAATGAGTAAAATAAATGAGTCACTAGTCAGTAGTCCTCCGTCAGTTGCTGATAATCCGACAGTCATTCCCGAGTCAAAGGACAAAGTGCAAATTACAAATGACGGATTTATCACCATTGACGATTTCATCAAGGTCGAACTTCGCGTCGGCGAGATAAAGGTCGCGGAGCGTGTGCCCGATGCGGATAAACTGCTACGTTTTGAGGTAGATCTCGGCGAAGAAAAGCATCGTCAGATCCTTGCCGGGCTTGCCGAATGGTATGATCCCGAAAAACTGATCGGCCGCAAGGTCGTCGTTGTCGCCAACCTAAAACCCCGCAAATTGCGCGGCCTCGAATCACAAGGCATGATCTGCGCTGCTTCGCTAGCCGAAGAAGACACGCCTGCAATTGCCACATTTATCGAAGACGTTAAAATTGGCGCACGGTTAAAATGATCTTCATCGATTCCCATTGTCATATTGACGGCGAGCAGTTTGACGGTGATCGCGACGAGGTTGTTCAGCGTGCTAAAGACGCGGGCATTGCCGTGATGCTGAATATCGGAACAGGCGATCCAAAGTCCGATGATTTTCGGCGGGCGGTGGCGGTTGCGGAGAAATACGAAAATGTTTACGCCTCAGTCGGTGTTCATCCGCACGATGCGAAGCTCTACGACCACAATGCAGAAGCAAATCTTATCGACCTCGCTAAGTCAAGCCAAAAAGTTATCGCATGGGGCGAGATCGGTCTTGACTATTATTATGACCACAGCCCGCGCGATGTGCAGGTTGACGTACTTAGAAGACAGATAAAAACGGCGAGGGAACTGAACTTGCCTATTATCATTCACAGCCGCGACGCTAATGACGAGACGGTCGAAATACTAAAAGAAGAATGTTCATACGAAGATTTTCGCGGCGGCATAATGCATTGTTTTGGCGGGACGCCCGAGATGATGAACGAGTTGGTGCCGCTCGGGTTTTTCATCTCATTTGCGGGCAATGTTACATTCAAGAACGCCGCCAACTTGCGCGAGGCCGCTGAAATTGTGCCGCTCGACCGAATGTTGATCGAGACCGACTGTCCTTTCTTGACACCGGTGCCGTTTCGCGGCAAACGCAACGAGCCGGCTTTTGTCGTCCACACGGCAAAGTTCCTCGCAGACCTTCGCGGGATCGAGCTTTCCGCACTTGCTGAACGAACAACAGAAAACTTTCTCAATTTTTTCAAACTTAAACTAGACATTAAGGGCACAAATTCCGCGAATTAATTACCCATTCGTTATATTCGTGTTACTCGTGGCAAAATCTTTCCTATGGCAAAAGAAAACTCATTCGATATTGTTTCAAAAACCGATTACGCCGAAATTACCAATGCGATAAATCAAACTACAAAGGAAGTTTCGCAGCGATTCGACTTTAAGGGCAGCCGCGCGACCGTCGAACTGCTCGGGAAAGACCTTCAGCTTTCTGCGGAGGACGAGACCAAACTTCGAAATATGAACGACATATTACAAGGCAAGCTTGTAAAACGAGGCGTATCGCTTAAAGCCCTGGATTACCAGCAAATCGAACCCGCCGCCGGCGGAACAGTGCGCCAGGCGGTCAAAATTCAACAGGGAATTCCGATCGAGAAAGCAAAAGAGGTCGTAAAATTTATCAAAGACAGCAAACTGAAGGTACAGGCTTCGATACAAGGCGAGACCGTTCGCATTTCGGGCAAAGACCGCGACACGCTGCAGGACGTGATGGCTAAATTGAAAGCGATTGATTTTGGCATCGACATGACCTTTGATAATTACCGAAGCAACTAACCGAAATGCAGACTTTTGCCCAAATGCGCGAGCGACCGGATGCAAGGGTCGCGGGGAATCGCATCTTCAATCTGATCGCCTCGGAAATGTCGTTCGTCGAGCGAGAATTCGAGCGGCAGGTTGCGTCTGATATCCAGGTTGTAAATTATCTTAGCGAGTACCTTCGAGCGTCCGGCGGGAAACGCATTCGTCCAGCGCTCTTGATCTGCTCCAATTATGCGGCGGGCGGCGAGGGAAGCTCCGACACGGTCATTCGCCTCGCCACGGTGATGGAAATGCTCCATACTGCGACTCTCGTGCACGACGATATTATCGATAACGCCGATCTTCGGCGAAACCGCTCATCCGTCAATGCGCGTTTTGGCAATCAGACCGCCGTTTTGATGGGCGACTGGCTATATATGTCGGCATTCGAGACGACCGCCAAAGAGCGCTCGCTTGAGATCATTGACATCTTGACTCGGTTGACGCGCAAAATGACTGAGGGCGAGCTAATACAGTTGACTGCAATCGGTCGGTTGGATATTTCAGAAGCGGAATATTTTGATATTCTTCAACGAAAAACGGCTTTCCTTTTCTCCGCATGCTGCGAAGTCGGGGCGATTCTTGCCAAGGCTGGCCGCTCTCGGCAAGAAGCAATGCGGAATTACGGGATGGATTTGGGGATTGCGTTTCAGATCGTTGATGATATTCTCGACGTTACATCCGGTAACGACCAACTTGGCAAAGCCGCAGGAAGTGATTTGATCGAAGGGAAGCTAACGCTGCCCCTTATATTGTTGTTAAAGAAAGATCCCGCCTTGCGGTCCGCCGTTGAAGGCATCATGCTCGGCGGCGATTACCGAGAATTCACGCGTGATGACCTAAAAAGGAAACTCGCCACTTATGGCATTCTCGACGACATACGCGAGCGCGCCAAACTTTATGTCGAACGAGCGAGAAAAAGTCTTGCTGTTTTGCCCGAAACACAGTATCGTTCTTGTTTAGAAGATGTATTGACATTTGTTATTGACCGAAACACATAGCTAGCCCCGCAGCATTAACCTTAATCACAACAATATGTTAGACGAAAACCTTATAGCAACGCTTGAGCAAAGCTTGCGGCAAACACGTAATGCGCAAAACCGCCTTATAGGACAATTGCGCGAAAAGGAATCTGAAGTTGAGTACCTTCGTATTGAGATCGGTGCCCTTGAAAACAGTGCCGCTCAGACCGAAAAAGCGATCGACAGCCTCTTGGTCGCCACCAGGACCGGCAACAGGTTTGGCAGGTCGATCACGATCGAGGAAGTCTCAGACGAATCCGACCCTCTTCCAACCCGCGTTGGCCGCCCGTCACCGCCGCATGAACTTCCATCTCGAAATTATCGCTCTGATAATTCCGTTGCCTATCTGAATCCGAATCGCAATAGCGGCAATCCGCCAATGATAAATTCGGGTTATGAGCCCTTGAGCAATCGCTTTAACGACCGGACCATTACTCAGGCATGCACGATGCTTCTCCGTGAGTCGAACGGTTCGCTGCACGTGAACGAGCTTTATAACCTACTTATCGCGGGCGGAATGAAATTTAAAGGGAATAATCCGACCATCTCGATTGCAGTTTCACTTACGCGCAACCGCCGATTTCGAAAGGTTGATCCCGGCACCTTTGATCTCGCAATGCGTGAGGCAAATCGGGCTGCATCTTAAGAAAAAAATTAGCTTTACAATCCCTTAACAAATTTCTCTCGTAAATTGCCGTTCACGAGGGAAATTTGTTTGCTATTTCCATAGGAATAGCGTAAAAGATAGTGTTATGTTCTAATTTGGTTCGCCATAGGAGATTACCTGTATGTTTGGATCCTGCCGTTGTATTTTCGCCCGCGTGGTGTTGTTTTCGATCGTCACCGCGGTGGTGATGATGTTTTTTTCGGATGCGTCGGCGTTGCCGGTCCGCTTGAGATCTGAGCTTGCGCCGCCATGCACGAGTACGTCGGGTGCGAGCTTGAAGTACGCCGACCTTTTCGGTTCGGGCAACATAGCCGTGCAGGGAAGCTACGGATGCAAAGGTGCATTCATCTACGACATCACAAATCCTGACGCTCCGGTTTTGGCATCCTGGTACAACCCCGGTAATAATCAGCAGTTTCTCGAAGCTGTTGTGGTTGGCAACCGCGGCTACTTTGGCAGCGGGAACGGCCTCGGCGGGGTGCATATCGTTGATCTGACGAATCCCTACAGCCCGGTTTTGCTGGGCGTCGTTGATTCGACCCACGGCAGCGGACATAACCAAATTCACGAAATGGTCATTTTC
>JBKJJR010000228.1:0-5126 GCA_046597835.1 Pyrinomonadaceae bacterium | reverse complement strand
GTCCGCCCGATCGATGTTCCCGCGTCACTACAGGTGCGGTTTCGTCTCCCGGATGCCATTTTTGCGTCATCAACCAGTAAAAGGTGATCTCATATGTGGCACGTGCCACATTTTGTGAAACACTTTTTGGGGGAAGGAATTTAAAGCTTTTGCCGCGTTCCGAATTTACCTTTCCGACGGCCTTGAAAAACACCATTCAAAGCGAGGACAATTAAATTGCTTGTCAACATCCGATCAAATCAATAGTGCCCCCGACGTTTCGCTTCCCCTGGTGATCGTTAATCCGAAGTCGGCGTCGGGTGTGACGCGCGAAAAATGGTCGCAGACGGCGAGCGATCTGCGGGCGCATTTTGGGCCGTTTAGCGTGGCGTGGACAAAAGGGCCGGGCGACGGCATCGATCTGGCGACGCTCGCAGCACAATCAGGACGGCGGTTTATCATCGCGTGCGGCGGCGACGGCACGATCAACGAGGTCGCAAACGGCATTTTGCTTAGCGGCGCTGACGTCGAGCTTGGGGTTTTGCCGTCGGGCACGGGCGGCGATTTTCGTCGGACTTTGGGGCTGCCGCTGACAAACCGTGAGGCTGCGGCCGCTCTTCGCGACGGCGAAACGCGAACGATCGACGTCGGCAAGGTCACCTTTCTCGATCTAAATGGCAATAACGTCGAAAGATATTTCCTGAATGTTTCTTCATTCGGTCTCGCCGCGTCAATCATCAAGCGTGTAAAATCCGCGAAGATATTCGACTGGCTGCCTGTCGAATCGGTTCGCGGACGCGCAAATTTTGCTGCTTCGACACTGCGCGAGATTCTTGCTCTCGATCCGATCAATATCCAAGTGCGGATAGACGATGGCGACGAGAAAACATTGCAAACGATAAATTTCTGCATAGCCAATGCCCGATATTTCGGCGGCGGCATGATGATCGCGCCCGACGCCAAAATAAACGACGGCTTTCTTGATGTAGTAAATATCGGCGACATCAGCACTGCAAAAATAATTCTGAACGCCTACACCCTTTATCGCGGCACGCATCAGGATCTGCCGGAAGTAAAAACCACCACGGCTCGTAAGATCGAAGTGTCCTCTCTTGATCCGTCCATTGAGATCCTGCTCGAAACCGACGGCGAACTTCCCGGCAAACTGCCCGCCACATACGAGATCGTGCCGAACGCACTCCGTGTCCGAGTGCCAAAAAATTGATAGTGGAAAAGTTCGCCTAAACACCTTTGCTCAATCACCGAGTTACATTAGATCAGTCTAAGCATTTTTCTCACGCTGAACGGCCCGCTCTTTTACCAAAACCCCATTTTCCGCGACAAAACTTCAGCCCAACCGTATTAAATGTGGCACGTGCCACATTTTGTGAAACAAACCATTGAACTTTACATTAAACCGATATTTCCGTTAAACTTTTACATACATAGAGAGCCGAAGTCGTGGTCTTTGTGACAACGACGCGGGGGAACCAAGGTTTTGCATTTCGCAAAACAGGGGCGTATCTGGCTTACAGGAGAAGATTCTTCGCTTCCAGCCCGGCAGCTAACCTCGCAGGCATTATCGAAGAAGGACACTAAGGTTGTTTGAGGTTGTGAAAGTGTGCTTCACAACCTCTTTTTGTATTTTATGTTGAATATTGTCCGGCTGATCATTATTACTGCAGCCCTTGCCGCCGGGGCATTTGCGCAGATCATCTCCGTTCCGGCAGATCATGAAGATAATCAGTCATGGAATGATCTTCAATTGGCCGTTCCAATGAGCAAGCGGGTCGATTTTCTCACAAGATTGACGCTGCGTTTGGGAAAAAATGTGTCCGAGTTAAGCGAGGGGCGATTTACGATCGGCTTCGTTTGGAAACCCAGTAAAGTATTGTCGATCTCGCCGTTTTACTCATACATTGACACCCGTAATTCCTCCGGCCGTTTCAGTATCGAGAATCGATTGAACCTGGCAGCCACTTACCGCTTCCCTATCAAACGCTTCGGCCTTTCACATCGGAGCACCATCGAACGTCGTCTTAGAAGGACTGTAAACTCATGGCGATACCGCGCACAGTTGACGTTTGACAAAGATATTCCGAGCAAAGTGATCCCAAAGGCAAAATTCTTTATCTCTGATGAGGTATTTTACGATACGATTTCAGATCGATTTTCACGAAACCGTTTTGCGCTCGGTATTACCAAGACGCTAAACCATAATTTGTCATTGGATATTTATTACATGCGCCAAAATGACGGGATCGCCCGACCGGGCGATCTGAATATCATCGGAACGGCTTGGAAGATCAAGCTCTAGCGGGAAAATCTGGCATGAAGACTTTCAAGAATTTCATATTAATAGCTGTTCTTTTAATTTTACAATTAGCCGCCGCTTGTCTGCCTGGTCCGCCGACAGACACCTCAGATAATCAGACGATCGCGATCTACGGATTTTCGATAATGAAGGAGGTGCTGGAAAAAGAGATATGTCCCGCATTTTCGGCAAAATGGAAGCGCGAACATGGCATAGATGTAAAATTTGAATCTTCGTTCGCGGGTTCGGAAACCGTTACAAATCAGATCCTTCAGGGCGTGCCGGCCGACCTTGCGATCCTTTCTATCGACCGCGATGCTCAGCGGCTTTATGACGGCAAGGCGACGACAGTCGATTGGCATAACTTTCCTAATCGAGGCATCATAAACAAAACTCCGTTCGTTATTCTTGTTCGTAAAGGCAATCCAAAAGGCATTGCGGACTTTGGCGACCTTGCAAAACCGGGCGTTAAACTTATCCATCCAGATCCCGTTAGTTCCGGCGGCGCTCAATGGTCGATCCTGGCAATTTACGGCTCTGAATTAAAAAAATCTGAGGCCGAAACTGGCATTCAGGATACGGTTCGAGCTAAGAATATGCTGCAGGCCATCTGGAAGAATGTCATTTCGACTCCAGGCTCGGCCCGCGAAGCCAGAACTCAATTCGAGACAGGATACGGCGATGCGTTGATCACCTACGAACTTGAGGGTCTGCTTATGAAATCCGATAATGCCGATATCGACATGGTAATTCCGAAATCGACCATTTTTAGCGAGCATCCGGTAGTCGTAATAGACAGGAATGTCAGTCCCACAAAGCGGCCGGTCGTTGATGCTTTCATAAAATATTTATGGACTGACGACGCGCAAAAAACTTTTGTAAAATATCATTTTCGCTCTATTACCAAAGAAGCGTTTAATGATGAGAATAAGGAATTTGCAAAGATAAAAGAGTCCTTTACGGTAGAGATGTTCGGCGGTTGGGATAGGGCTTACATTGAAATAATCGAAAAGATATTTCGCGAACAGGTACAATCAAAAAAATAGATGAGCGCAAGCCTTTCAGGATTTCGACACACACGCGGCTTTGACCTAGTAAAGCCGCTCAGCATTGCAACGATGGTTGCGATAATGCTGCCGCTCATCCTGCTTCCGCTGGCATCGATCTTTATATTCGGAACGAGCAGCGGTCTTGACAGTTTTTGGGCCGCCCTGCGGGCTCCCGAGGCTATCTTTGCCTTAAAACTTTCGATTGTTACTAGTTTTTGGGCGACCGTGTTCAATGTCCTCTTTGGGTTATTCGCGGCATACGTGTTATCCAAATACAACTTCTGGGGACGTAACGCGGTCATCGTCATAATTTCGCTGCCCACCGCGATCCCGACGGCTGTGGCCGGATTTGCGCTGCTTTTGTTATGGGGGCCGTATGGTACGCTGGGACGTTTTCTCGGGAATGACGGCCAGATCATGTTTACCGCCTGGGCGATCATACTCGCGAATATTTTCGTCACATTTCCGCTAGCATTCGGTGTCATTAAACCGGTATTTGATACGATGAGCCATTCGCTTGAGGAAGCATCCGCGACAATGGGAGCAACAAGATGGCAGACCTTTTGGTATGTTACTTTGCCCAGCCTTCGCGGGGCGATCGTCGGCGGCGCACTGTTGACGTTTGCTCGAGCCGTTGGTGAATTTGGCTCGACAATTCTTGTCTCCGGAAATTTGGCTTCCCGCACACAGACCGCGCCCCTTTACATTTTCGCCAAATTTAACGAGGGTCAGGTGGAAGCGGCAAATGCCATCGCAATAGTTCTTGCCCTGTTCTCATTTGCGATCTTTAGTATTCTATTCTTTGCCCGCGATTGGCTTGAGGCGGATTGATTCGTTTATGGACGACGACATTCATGTAACTCCGATGGATTACGGCAAAACCGCGGTGACGGTGGCGGGCGTCAGTAAAAGTTTTGGTTATACAACCGTACTCGAAAACATAAACTTCAGCGTGGATGAGGACGAGATCGTCGTGCTCCTGGGGGCATCGGGCAGCGGCAAAACGACAATCCTGCGTGTTATCGCCGGCCTCGAAATGCCGGACTCTGGATTGGTGATACTGCATGGCAAAAACGTAACAAACCAGCCGGCCAGGTTGCGCGGCACCGGAGTGATATTTCAATCCTATGCTCTTTTTCCAAAAATGACGGTCGAGGAAAATATCGGCTACGGCCTGCGGCTGCGAAGGCGAAAGAAAGCAGAAATTACGGAAACCGTTAATCGACTAGTCGAGCTTGTTCATCTGGAGGAGCATAGAAAAAAACATGCATCGCAGTTGTCCGGCGGCCAGCAGCAGCGTGTGGCGATAGCCCGTGCTCTTGCCTACAAACCAGAAGTCTTGCTCTTCGACGAACCATTTGGTGCACTCGACGCTCAGATCAGAACGAAACTACGCCGGGAGATCCGCGGCTTGTTGAAACAGATCAATGTACCGTCGATCTTTATAACGCACGATCAGCAAGAAGCCCTCGAACTGGGCGACCGCATAGCGGTGCTGAACGCCGGTCGCCTCGGACAGATCGGGACGCCGTTCGAGATCTATAATCACCCGCGCACCGAGCATGTAGCGACATTTCTGGGAGCCGCGAATATTCTCGAAGGTACGATTCGCGAGCGCGACTTTGTAACCGCAAACGTTCGCCTCGCAATTGATCAGGATATAGTGTTGAGGGACGGCGAGCAGGTAAAAATGGTATTTCGGCCCGAAGATGTTTTTCTGCGGCGGCCGGAGAACCTGACGCAAAAATACGAAAAGCTTACGGAGGGCACAGTCGAGGAGGTTA
>JBKJJR010000199.1:0-5322 GCA_046597835.1 Pyrinomonadaceae bacterium | reverse complement strand
AGCTTCGGCGGTGATGACCCAACTCGCTGAAGAAACCGGCGGCAAGGTCTTTGCATTCGACGAAGCGCAGGCGGCCGCCAAATCCATCTGCGACGAACTGCGAAAGAACCGCTATCTGCTTTCGTACATGCCCGCCAACACCTCATCCTATGACGCCCGAAAGATCTTTCTTTTAGGCAACGAAGGCATCACCGCCAGAACAAAATCTGCCCACCCGCCGAACGTGAAATAGCCGTAAAAATTTCCTAAATGTCTGATTGCGTACGGAACTTCGCCGGGACGCAATGGTATGGTTGATGCATCTTAAAGAAAACCGAGGGAGTTTTATGTTTACTGAAACGCGTTTCAAATTTATTGTTCCTATCATCATCTTTCTTTTGTCCGTCTCCGTTTCTGCGCAAAAGGCGGGCCGGGCCTGCTTTGGCAGCGAAACGCGGGAAGCGGCAAAGCGGTCGGCAAAAGTTTGGATGCCGGTTGCAGGATACGATCCGGTTCTCGGTTATAACCCGACCGAGGGGCCTCGGCGCGGAGCACCGCCCGTAAATGATGCGGGCCTCGCAGCGCCGATAATCTGCATGGCAAATCCGGACACCTCGCCCGGCAAAGGCACGACGCCGAAGTTTTACTGTTCGGTAGAGGGCATTACGGACAAGGACGGCGACTTGATCAGGTACAAGGTAAAACCGCACTTTAAGGGGCAGTCGCGCGAAAAGCGCAACGGCGAGGTCTATGGCGAATTTCTCTCATCGAGGTTTTCGAAAGCCCTAGGTTTTTTTGCCGATGACGAATGGGTAGCCGACGTTACCTGCCGTGACTGCGAAAAGAGCGTCACCCGGAAGTTTCAAGGGACGCCGTTTGAGCCGTTTCAAGCGGCGGCCGGCATCGAGCTGCCGTTGGGAAAGGGGATTGATGTCAATTGCGACGATAAGGATGCATCAGGGCTCGCACAGTCGTTCGAAGACCTGCTCGAGGGCGGAGCGGACATCGCCGAGATCGATGCCTTCAAACTCTGGCTCGCATTCATCGACCACGGCGACACAAAGACTGATAATCAAAAGTTTGCCTGCCTGAAAACCATGAGAAATCCTGACGGTTCGTTGGGCTGCGCGGCTGGCCAAGCCGTTTATTACGTCAGCGACATGGGCTCGACGTTCGGCTTTTCTGGCGACAGCGAAAACAAGGCGCGCCTCGACCGTTGGAAAACCAAAGACCCCATCAAGGTAAACCGCAAAGGCCAATGCACTGCAAACGCCAAAAGCGTCGGCGACACAAAAATCAGCGAAGAAGGCCGCTCCCTCCTCGCCAAGGGCCTAATGCGCCTTATCGAAGCCGAAAAAGCAGAAGGCGCGATCACAAAGGTCTTCCGCGCCTCGCGCAACTCCGAACGCGACCGACCGGCGGAGGAATGGACAACAGAATTTCTGCGAAAAGCGTCGATGATAATCAGCGCGCGTTGTTCAAACTAGGTCGGACAGCGTTTCAAAAAACCATTATCAGACCGCTACCGGAGCGGCAATCTTGCCCCACGACTGATAGTTCTCTAATTTCAAATTCTCAAATTTAAAATTGAGCAAGCCGTCGAGGCCTTTCAGGTTTTCTGCATTTACGAACTCGAGTTTTGGCAGCGGCATCGGTTCGCGTGACAGTAGTTCCTTGACCTGTTCGAAGTGGTTACAGTAGATGTGGAGATCGCCGAGGGTGTGGATGAAATCGCCGACTTCGAGTCCGCACACGTGGGCGATCAGGTGCGTCAGAAACGCATAGCTGCTGATGTTGAACGGGACGCCGAGAAAGGCATCGGCGCTACGCTGATAGAGTTGGCAATGGAGCGTCTTTTCGTTCTCGACCTTGAATTGAAACAGCGTATGGCAGGGCGGCAGGGCGACGTCGTCGCATGTTTCCGGATTCCAGCCGGTCACGATCAGGCGGCGTGAGTTTGGGTTTGTTTCGATTTCGTTTATCAAGCGAGCGATCTGATCGACGCCGTTCATTTGCGGATAGTCGCTGCCAAACGAACGCCACAAATAACCATAAATCGGTCCGAGATCGCCTTCTGCACGGCCAAAGCGTGAGGTCTGATCCTCTGTTGCCCATTCAGCCCAAATATCGACGCCTCGGGCGCGCAGGGCGCGTTCATCGGTCGAGCCGCTTAGAAACCAAAACAGTTCCTCCGCAACCCAACGGAACGGCACGCGCTTGGTGGTCACTATCGGAAAACCTTCGCGCAGATCGAACCGGGTTTGATAACCGAACGCAGAGATCGTGCCCACGCCGGTGCGGTCCTCATGCCGGGAGCCGGTGTCGAGAATATGTTTTAACAAGTCGTGATATTGCTTCATCGTCTATTCGTCGTAGATGGTCTGCGAGGTATCGAAATAAACACTGTGCCTGGTCGCGTCCGCTAATTCGATCTCCCAAACACTGTGCCCTTCGACGGTTGTAAAGTGCATCTCTCGCCGCCAGTCAATGGCCTCCTTGCCGAATTGCTCGTTGACAAACTGCCGTTCTCTGGCGACCTGCGTGAGCAGCCGACACGGGCGAAATTTTACCGCAGTTTTTGGCGTTTTGCCGTCGCCTGAGATGATCAGTTCTTCGTCGGGTGGGTTCATCGTAGTTTGTGCAAACTTTTTCTAAAAGTTACCATAATTAACTTATGTCGGGAAAATTGGAAGTCAGTTTTAACTCGCCTCAGTGCGGTTGGATGTCGATAGGGGTTGCCGACGGCTCATCAGAATTTCACACGACTACAGCTCATACTCCACACGCGTTGGCGCTACCAGAATTATTGAAGATCTTGACCGCATTACTGGACGCCAATTCGATGGAGAATGACCATTTGCTCAAATGGAACCGTGACCCTGAAGAGTTTGATTTTCGGTTTGGCCGAGACGGGGAATATGTGTCGCTTGAGATCTATCAATATCCGTCCGATCAGCGTGAATCTAGGGAACGTGAGTTGGTATTTACGCATAAAGGCAACATTCGGGATGTATGCGGTGCGTTCGCGGTAACATTTGAACAGCTTTACGCTGACCGCGACATTGACGAATTTGAATTCAACTGGCGCCAGCCATTTCCGTTTCGTGAGTTTGAGGAATTCAAGAAGAGAATAAGTTAGCCACGAATTACACGAATCGCACTAATTCAGACGAAGTTCGATTCGTATTATTTGTGTAATTCGCAGCTAAAAATTTGATGAAAGAAAGACTACTCGATCTATTAGCATGTCCGACCTGCGGCGGTGATATTTTGCTTGCGTCCGCGAGCAGGTATGACGGCAAGGAGATCATCGACGGCGTGCTAACGTGCAAAAAATGCACGCGTGAATACAAGATTGTCCGAGGTGTGCCCCGATTTGCCGATCTTGAAAAGATCGAGGACGACAAGGCCGAGACGGCGGAAAACTTTGGTTGGCAGTGGACGCATTTTACGCAAGAAGACCCTAGATATAACGATCAATTTCTCGGTTGGTTGCAACCTGTGAAAGCGGATTTTTTCGCAGGTAGGATCGTTCTTGAAGGCGGATGCGGCAAAGGCAGGCATACAAAACTCGCCGCCGAGTGGGGAGCAAAAGAGGTCGTCGGCATCGACCTTGGCGACGGTGTTGAATCGGCATTTGCACTTACGCGCGGTTTGCCGAATGCCCACATAGTCCAATGCGATATCTTTAAGCTGCCGTTAAAAAGGGCTTTCGATTACGCGTTCAGCGTCGGTGTTCTGCACCACACGCCCGACCCGAAAAAAGCGTTTCTTTCGCTCGCGACAAAAGTAAAAAGCGGAGGCCATATATCCGCTTGGGTTTACGGGGCGGAAAATAACGAGTGGATAACGCGTTTCGTCAATCCGGTGCGCGAGAGCTTTACGTCACAGATCTCGCAGCCGATGCTTTATCAATTATCAAAGCTGCCGACGCTCGGCGTATTCCTTTCGACCAAGTTGGTTTATCGTCCGGTGAATGCGTTCGCAAAATCAATCGCCAACAAACTTTTTTACAATGAATACCTAAACCACCTCGGCACCTTCGGCTGGCGCGAACAGCACAACATCGTCTTTGACCATCTAGTCGCCCCGACGGCGTTTTATATCTCGAAAACTGATTTCGAAGATTGGTGGCGAGAGATCGAAGCCGAAAATGTTGAGATCAAATGGCATAATGAAAATAGCTGGTGCGGGTTTGGTAAGGTCGTATGAATCGCGATGAAATTTGACAAAGGCATCGAGAAAAAACATCGAGATTCGATAGATAAAGCTATTGAGACGATCGTCGAGAAGGGCGACGATTTTCATCGTCACATGATGAATGAGTTCTTTGAGTCTGAGATGCTTATCAGGGTTGAGCCCGTTGCAAAGATCAACGCGTCGGGAGTCACGGGGGTGATCAATGCGGTTATGACAAATGTTCGAATGGCGCGTGAGCGTTTGAGTTTGCGCGACGCATTAGCAGAAATCTATATCTGCATCGCCGCAGAGACTATCGGCGACGGTTTCCAACGCGGCGTCGAGGGTACGTTTGTCCACGAAGGCCGTCATGCGTATGATTTTGCACAGACTCTGGAAAGCCTCTCGAACGCCGATATGAACCCCATCGGCATTTTTGATCCAAATCTTTACGAAATGGAATGGGAAGCCCACCTGAACGCTGGCCGCTGGATGCTTTGCATCAATAAGCCGGATTATGTCGACGAAGGGGTTCAATTGATGATCCTCGGACAAAAGGCCGACGGTACATATTTCCTGGACGAGGCCGGCATCAAACAACGCCTGCGAGACAGCTATGGCCTCGCCACAGATGGCAACGTTGGAAGCTTGGCGAGTGAAATGATGGGCCTTCGGGTATGATTATCTTATGAACGCGACTCTACCGCAGGAAATGCAGCAGCATACTTACGCCATCATGGACGAGGTCGAAGGCTCGCACTGGTGGTTTGTTGGCCGCCGCGCAATCCTCGAATCGTTTCTCGAAAAGATTGTCCAAAGTCTAAAGTCCAATGTCCAAAGTTTGAGAATCTTGGATGTCGGGTGCGGCACCGGAGCGAATATCCAAATGCTCTCGCAATATGGCGAAGCCGAGGGGGTCGATGTGTCGGACGACGCGCTGGAATTTTGCCGTCAGAAAGGCTTGAAAGCTCAAAAAGGCCTGGCCGAAGCATTGCCCTTTGCTGACGAGACGTTTGAACTGACAACCGCTCTCGACGTAGTCGAACATCTTGACGATGACATCGCCGGTTTACGCGAGATGTATCGCGTGACAAAACGCGGTGGTTATTCGCTCATTTTCGTGCCCGCATTTATGTGGCTGTGGGGTGTGCAGGATGATATTTC
>JBKJJR010000098.1:0-10313 GCA_046597835.1 Pyrinomonadaceae bacterium | reverse complement strand
GATCGGCGTCCGGCCGGGTGATGCTTGGCGAAGGCGGAACAAGCGCTCGTGCGCGGAGCGCTCGTTCGAATGCTCAGATCGCAGCTGCGGCTAAGAAAAAACGCGAATCGGCACTCGTGACCCGAAAACGCGCGGCGGCCGTCGCAACCAAAAACAAACAGATCGCACTTTCGAACACAATTACGGCAAAAGCCGAAGGATTTTTTGACAACAGCCAGACCGATCTTGCGATCACGAATTTTCGCGACGCGCTGGTCAAGAACCCGAAAAACAGAAGAGCGACTGACGGGCTGAGCAACGCTCTGACCGCGAAGGGGATAGAGGTTGCGGGCGATACTAACGATGAAGGCGGGTTAACCTTCTTTAACGAAGCGGTCAAGATCGATAATCAAAACGACGTAGCTTTCGCAAAGATCGGGGCGATCTTTGATGCAAAGGGTGACACCGCACAGGCCACATCAAATTACGAAAAAGCCCTTGCGATAAATCCTTCTTTCTCGACGCTTTATCCGCCGTTAGGGCTTTTGTATGTTGACGCCGGCGAGATCGCAAACGCCGAGAGATCTCTTCAAAAAGCAGATGCGGCGGGATTGGATACGGTCGATGCAAGATTTCTTCGCGGGCTTATATTCTTTAAGAATAATCGGAATGACGCCGCGCTCGCCGCGTTTGAACAGACGCTTGAAATTGACAGTCGTTACGCGGCTGCACTGTTTTACAAAGGGCAATCGTTTGACCGGCTGGGGCGGCCCGATCAGGCAATCGAGGCCTATAAACAGACTCTCGAAATAGCACCGGCGTTTGGCACGGCGGCGTTCGAACTCGGAGTTGATCTATACAACGCCGGCGATTACAACAACGCTGTCGCTGCGTATCAAAAGGCAATTCAGACGAACGCGAATAATTGGCAAGCACATGCAAATTTGGCGAGCACTTATCGTCAGCTTGAGCGTTTTGCGGATGCCAATGCTGAATACAAACTTGCGTCCAACGGCATCAAAACGGCCGATCTTTACAGCGAATGGGGTTATTGTCTCGGCAAGACAAACGAGTGGGACAAATCTGTCGCCCGACTCAAAACCGCGAGCGAAATGAGCCCGAACGCGATCGATAATTCAAACGTAGGCTGGGCGTATTACAACTCCGGCAATTCTCTGGCCGCCGCGAACAATCAGGAGGGTGCGAAGACAAACTATGACCTCGCAAAATCTTTCTCGCAGAAGGCTGTCGAGCAGGATCCGAAACTTGACGCCGCGTATCTCAATCTCGGCTCGACGCACAATAAGCTCGGCGAGTTTCAATTGGCGGTGAACGTTCTCAAAAGCGCTCTTGGCCTGCACAGCAATTGGGTGATCGCGACGAACCAACTTGGGCTCGGTTTTCGCGGAATGAACGATCTCGTCAACGCCGTTGCAACATTCAAGCAGGTTGTTAATCTTGACGGCAGCAACACGTTCGGCTTATACGGCCTCGGCGAAGCCTATTTCGCCAGCGGCAACAAAAAGGAAGCGAAAAAGATAAACGACCGACTGAAAAAACTCGATCCGGCTTTGGCGACGAGGTTGGACAATGTGATCTCGGGCAAAGCGATAATCGACGCGACAAAACAAAAGATCGAGCAGAAAGTGCCGAAGTTGCCGCGACTGCCGTTTTAGACCTAGCAGCAGGTTTTAAAATGAATAACGCAGAACAAACTGCATGCTGCGCGGTTGGCCCTGTATGGTGACAAAGTTTGTGAAGTTTGATGGAGCTTGAGTGGCGTTTTGCGGGTCTATGTCGACCTCGTTTCCGATAATGTTTCCCATTTTTTGCGTGTTGGCGACGTTGAAAACTTCCCAGCGGAATTGAAACTTTTGGTTCTCCCAAGGCAGGTCAAACGATTTGCCCAGTCCCATGTCAAGCACCCAATAACCGGGACGGCGGAAAACATTGCGTTCGCCGGATTCACCCGGATACGGGCTGCGGAAACTGTTATAAGCTTCCAGCGTGTTGCATCCGAACAGACTCCCGCCGCGCGTCGGGCAAGTATGGATGTCCCTGGTGCGTGTTGCGTAGCTTTGGATAACCCAATTTGTCGTCCACGTCTGTGCTTCTGTCGGCGCCGATATGGGTGCACCTGAGTTATAACGAAAAATTCCCGACAATTGCCAACCGCCTAAGACGAGATTGCCGAATTTGTTAATGCGGCCAAAGATCGGTTCGCCGCGTCCAACAGGCACTTTGAAAATAGCGTTGGCGTTGACAATATGACGCATATCGAAATCGGAAGGGGCATACAGATCTTGCTGACGGAATGAATTGGTGATCGTAGCAGCGCCGACAACCCCCGCTGTTTGCAAACGCGACCCGTCATCCCGTGAACTCGAATAAGTGTAATTGAAATCCATCGTCATCCGCGTTCCCAGTCTTTGGCGGACCGTAAATGTCAGGCCTTGATAATCGGAGCGTCCGACCGTGCTCCACGCGCTGTATGTTCCGTATTGAGGTTGATAGTAAATATGCTGCCCGGGAAAACGGCTGGATAAGGTCGATAATCTAAGCTGGACGGTTGTCCAATCGGTCGGGTTGCAGCTGTCTGCGCCGCGGAAGACCATAGAATAGACAGCTTGTGTTTGGTTATAACCAGCGGGACAACCCAGCGTAGTTGATAAATTTGCCGGAAATAAATTGGCAAAATAAGGGATCTGCTGGATCTGCAAAACGGGTGTGCCTTGCTGTCGCAAAACTTCTAACTGAGTTGCCGCTGTGTACCAATCTGTTACCGACAGCGAATCGTTAATACCCGAATGCGAGTCGGTAAAATTGGCAATCTGCGCAGCGTCACGCGGGACGAGCAGATTTCGCGCTTTGCGTCCGATATACGACGCCGAGACGATAAACTTGCCCGGCAGAGTACGTTCATAGGTCAGGCTCCAACTATAATTTATCGGCGCGACCAAATCCTCATCAAATCCGCCCTCGATCGCTGTTGGCCGATCTGTTATCGGTGCCTGACGGGGAAAGGTTAGGTTGGCCATCGGGATATTAATGCCCGGCAAATTTCGTATAATTTGGTCAAATCCGGTGAAGAGAGGGGCGAGGTTGTTCGTCAGATCGTAGGTGTTTGGAGAAATTATCTGCGCCGACGCAAAGCCCAGAAGATTATTGAAGTCAAAACGCACAGCCAGTTGCTGACCGAAATAATCGTTCGTTACGGCGAAGCCGCCGCGAATGACCGATTCGTTATTCCTGCCGAAAAGTTTGCCAAAAAGGTTTTCCCCGAAATCCGGCGACCAAGCAGCGGCAATGCGCGGCTGAAAATTGTTTTTGTCCCATTTATACAGCGGCGATCTGCCGTTTGCAGGACCGGAAAGTTCCAGGACGATCGGCTCATTGTATGGCGTGCCGTTTGCCGCACCCTCGGCGCGGCGTCGAAGGATTTCGCTCAGGCTGATCGTCGGTTTGACCTCGTAGCCGTTTGGTTCATAAACAGGACGACTCAGGCCGTAACGCAAGCCGGCAGTAATGGTCAGATTTCGGCGGATTTTCCAAATATCCTGAAAGTAAAAATCGTATTCTTCTGTCCTGAATTCGCGCTCGTTTGGAGTTCCAAAGGGCTGCAGCGAACCATCGCTCAGGAAATTAAAGTCAGCTCCATACCGGTTTAAACGTCCGATTGCCGCCGTGACCGCCTGCACGACGCCCTGACTGCTTGCATCGGCAATTTGATACATAAAGTTGTTTTGTAAATATGTATTGATCGGGTCGCTGACTGAACCGACAGCATAGGAAAATGGAGCTGTCCTCGCAAAATCATATGCACTGGCATAGTCGCTCTGCCGGTTGCGCACTATGCGAATATTTGTCCCAAATTGAAAAGTATGGTTTTGCCAGATGCGGGAAACGTCGTCGGTGATGTTGTGGACAGGTATGACACGCGAAAGGCTCCGTCGGAATCGACGCGGAGAGAAAACACCGCCGAAACCGAACGCATTGTCGGTCGAATCGCCCTGATCGGTCGAAGCATCGCGGGTCAAACCGTATCGGAAATTATTGACGAGATTATTGGTGATCGTCCAGTTATGGCCGATGACGAAACCGAAAGGATGATCCCAAAGGGTAGGCGCCGGCGTGTCGGGAAACTGCGGCGCCGACGATGCCGTATCGCTGATATAGTTTGCGCGGAAAAACAATTGTTGTTTGTCGTTGAGATTATAGTCCAGCCTGAAAACGTGTGAATTGTTCTTAATTTTATTGTCGGCGTTAAAACGAAAACCGGCCGTGTTAAAGCCGTCGCCGATCTCAAAACTGTTTGCCGGATAACGAGCGGCGGCATCGGCAAAAACTGCCAGCGCCAGCGGATTGCAGCCGCCGGTAAACCGAAAAACCCTCGCGATCTGCGAGCATGTAAGCGACGCAGTCGGTACATCCGGGTTTGACGTGAGAAAACGGATGACGCCCTGTCCCAAATTGGGCAATGGCACATTGCGTAAAACTGTGTCGCCGCGAGTCGTGCGCTCACCCTCATAACTATAAAAAAAGAAGACGCGGTTTTTCCAAACAGGGCCGCCGATAGCGCCGCCAAAAACATTTCTGTCTAATTTCGGACGTTCGACGCCTGAGCGATTGTTAAAAAAATCATTGGCGGTCCAGCCCGTTCGCCGTCCGGTTAAAAAGAGAGCACCTCTTAATTGGTTTGTTCCCCCTTTTGTGACGAGCGAAATTTGCGCGCCTGAGGAGCGTCCCTGCGACGCATTTGGATTCATCGTCGTTACGCGAAATTCTTCGATCGCTTCGGCATTTAAGCGCAAGACCGGGCCGAAAATATCGTTTGTCTGAGCTTCGTTTATATCGACGCCGTCAAGCGTAATATTGGCCTGATCGCTCCGCCCGCCGGCGACATAGCCCTGACGCGTCACGCCTGGCTGCAGCGTTAATAGACTGATCACATTACGCGCTTCGATCGGAAGCTGAGTGACCTGAGCAGAAACAAACGTGTTCCCGATAGTCGCGTCCTGCGTGTTTAGCAGTGATTCGGCGGTGCCGCTCGTCACATTGATGGTTTCGTTGATGTTTCCGATCTCCAAAACTGCGGAAATCTTGGTGGGCGTGTCAACAATCGCGCGGACCTCGTCGTGTGCGAATTTCTTGAAGCCCTTCAATTCGACTTCCAAACGGTAAATGCTCGGTTCGATCGAAGGGAAAATAAAAGTGCCGTTTTGATTTGTTATCGCGGTTCGCGAAAAACCTTTCTTGACGTTGGACAGCGTAATAGTGGCTCCCAAGATAACTTTTCCGGTCTGGTCAAAGACAGTTCCGCTGACGGAAGTTGTTCCCGATTGCCCTGGTGTTCCATTGTGGAAAAAAGCTATAACCGCAATGGTAATTAATACGAGTAAATAATTCCCTTTGCGTTGTGTAAAATTCATGCCGTCCCTTTTCTGAGTTCACGCTTAGCGTGAGATCAGAACTCACTTTAGTCCGACGCGGGCTACCAGATCATCGAATCGCGGGTCGTCGCGAAGCGGATCAAGCTCCGGCTCCACCTGAAGAAATGCTACTAACCACTCATGTTTTTGATAAGATCTTTCAAGACATTCGAATGCTTTATCTTTGTTACCTAATCTGGCATAAAGGCCCGCGCTGCGGAAACCACCGTCATCCCTGGCTCTCTCAAGCAAAACGCCCCGCCAACCTGATTTTTGATATGCCGTCTTGCACCGTTGAATGGTCTCATCATCTTCTTTCTCAAGCGTTAGAGATTTAAGAAACCACTCAAATGCTTCAGATTCGTTTCCCTGAGCCTCCAATGTTCTAATGAGCCACTGATAAGTGGGCGAGGCTTCCTCATTCAATTCGATCAACCGTTTGTATTGTGCGACGGCTTCTTCATAACGTCGCGCAAAATACAACACATTCGCGTAAACTCGCTGATTAAAATACGATCTCGGGTCAAGGTCTATCGCAGTCTTGACCTCGGCTATAGCCTCGTCAAACCGCCCGCGACTCACAAGATAACTCGAATAGTTATTATGAGCCCCCGTCGAGTTAGGATTTAGTTCCACGGCACGTCTGCATTCGCGCTCCGCTTCGGCAAAATCATATTCATATACGAATTTATTCCAACACAATGCGCTGTGCCCCTCAGAAAGATTAGGGTCCAGAGCCAAGGCTTTGTTGGCGGCTTCCATCGATTCTTGATAATCTCCCTTGAGAGCGTTAGCTTTGCCAGCCCAGGCGAGAGCGTAATTCGGGTCGAGTGTGAGGGCTTGCTCAAAATTTTCATTTGCTTTCTTCCCATTTCGCTGGTCGGATAATGTCATTCCTAGAAGATAGAGCCGATACGCTTCTTCGTTGTCCGTCCCGCGTTTTGCCGCCGGACTGGTCGAAGTGGTGGAAAACCTGGCCAGCAAGAGATTGCCGACTTCGCCCGCAATCGCGTCCTGCGCGGCGAAAATATTGCCCGCGTCTTTTTCGATTATTTTTGTTTCGTCAATCTGTCCGCTGGCCACATTAAAAAGCTGTGAGGTAACGCGAATTTTACCGTCCGCCAACTGATAATTCGACGCAAGAACGTAATCAACCTGCTGCTCGCGTCCGGCGGCAAGAGCGTCCTGGTCTATGTCCGCGTATTTGCGCGTCGCGCTCAACGGGCGCACGGCCAAACCTTTCACCAAACTAATGCGCCCAATCAACGAATCGGCTATACCGACTTCGTAAATCTCGTCGCGGTTCGCGGAGTTGATAGGCTTGACCGGCAGGACCGCGATTGACCTCGTTTTTGCCGGGTTTGCTACTGTTCCGGGCCAGAAATTGAACGAGAGCAGTAGGAGCAGAGAAATGGCGGTCGCAAAACCGACGGTGAAAAACACGACTCGCGTTGGCCTTTTGTGTTCCATCCGCGGTTCAGGCGGCAGAGTTTGGATTATGGCTGCTGCATTCTCATCAACTTCGATCGTGTCCGGAAACTCTTCTTCAACGACAGGCGGCTTTTCCAATTTATCTGCCCGGCGCTCGGCGTGTCCGCGATCTTCAGTGACCTCAGCGACAAAACGGTAGCCTTTGGTTGCCACGGTTTCGATAAACTTATTTCCGTTCTCGTCCTGGCCGAGCGTTTTACGCAGCGTATGAATAATGCGCGAGATATTTGCTTCCTCGACAAACGAATCGGCCCAGACATGTTTTAGCAGTTCTTCCTTTTCAACCAAATGGCCGTTTTGCTCGACGAGCAATGCAAGCACGTCAAAAGCCTTGGGCGTCAACGAAACTGGCGAATTATCACGCAGTAATTGACGCTCCGCGACATTGAGCCGGAAGGACTTAAATAGATAGGAATGTTTCAATTCGCCCGTCATTTCGCACTCGGAGAAATTTAGGAGAAAACCAGGATAATTTTTCAAGGACATCGCAACCTCCAACACTCTAGCCTGTGATCGCACGGTGCAGAAAGTCGGTTGTTGTAAAGCCTTGGATAGCCGTCTTTGGATTATAACAGCAGACGCTGCACCGGGCAAGAAAATTAAGGAGATCAAAATGAAAACGAAAACAGTTTTAACAATATCAGCGGTAATTACCTTTCTCGTTGCGGCAAACGCAATGCCAATTACTTCGCAATCGGCGGCAAATGCACGGGATGATCTCATTTTGATCTCCGATCTGGCGACGTCACCGGTGTTTGGCCCCGATTCAACAAAATTCAGTTTCGTCCCGTTAAAAACCGTTCAAGTAACCAACCTCGAGGAACTTTATGCAGCAATTAATGATGCGCAAAACGCAGGAAGCCAAATTGTCATCGCTCCCGGCCTTTATATGCTTTCCGCTAACGATCCGGCTAATGTGCCGCGGCCTAACGGAGGGCGGATCGATCTTCTGGAAAATATGTCGCTGCTGGGGGTTGTTGGTGATCGGGAGGCGGTTGTGATTGATGCTATTGACCTGCCGCCGAGTTCATACAGCACACCGACCATTAACAAATCAGGAGCGATCAGAATGGGACGAGGCACTAACTCGGTTGAATGGCTGACGATCCGAAATGCTGTGAACGGAAATGGCGGCATAGAGACCGAAATACCGTGGCCGGGAACGGCTTACATCCGCATTGCACACATAATCTCGACGGGCAATCTGCGCGGGATCGATCTTCGGAATCTCGGGGCGGACCAAGCAGGCCGCGTGATCGAGGCCGAGATCGTGGACAATGATCTGCACAGCAATCAGCTGGGCAGCGCCCAGGGCCTCCGTATAGCCAATTCGGTAGTGGACGGCGGCGTTATATCTGCCACGTTGAGCGGTAACCGGAGCTACAACAACTTTTCTGGACTTATCGTCGAAGGGATCAATGCGAGCCTTGGTCGGATTACAGTTATCTCATCGGGCGACCG
This sequence comes from Pyrinomonadaceae bacterium, assembly GCA_046597835.1. Lineage (GTDB taxonomy): Bacteria > Acidobacteriota > Blastocatellia > Pyrinomonadales > Pyrinomonadaceae > OLB17. The sequence continues at coordinate 1,953 of JBKJJR010000098.1, read as the reverse complement.
TTTCTATCAAAACAGCATCGGGACAACCGTAGGCGGCGGCCTGAGCATCGGTGTCGCCGCAACTACGGTAAACGCAAACACGACGAATTTTGAGGCATATGGTACACGTTTTGAAAACAATACCGATTCTGGCTTGAACGCTCTCGCCGGGGCGACACATTTCCCGGGCGCAGCGTTGAACAACAACGTCAATGTATATCTGTCGGGCTGCATATTCGGAAATAATCAAGGCACGGATATTGATGCTACCGGAGCACTCTCGGTGCCTGAGTCCATCGGTTCCCCCGGAACGAACAACCACGTAATTTTCGAAAGATCCCCTTTTGTCACAAATTATGTTCAGGTTTTTACCAACTCTATTCCTGAATTCAAGGGCGACATGAATACCGTGACAGTCATAAACCGTTAGTTCGGCCACAGGCGAAAGCAAAGCCGCGACCAATTTGTCGATATTAGAAAAACTGGAGAAAAGAAAATGATTACTAACAACAAAACAATACAAACTCAAAATTGGCACCGGCAAATCTTGTCAGCCCTTTGTTTATCGGTATTTATGCTTGCCGGCTTGTCGGCGACACAGGCACAGAGCGGCAATTTGCCGATACTTTTTTACTCCCAGCGCGAAGGAAGACTCAAAAACTTTGGAATGAATGCTGACGGCAGCAATCAAACACGCATTGGCGAGGCGGATGCCAGAGGCTTTTTCGCACGATATTCGCCCGATGGACAGAAAATCGTTTTTGTTAGAGGTGACGCCGACGCGACCTCTCCATCCGGTTTTCGCGGGCAGATTTTTGTGATGAATGCGGACGGGACGAATACGGTCAATATTTCAAACGACCCGACGCACCAACCAAACGCACCGGCATGGTCTCCCGACGGCAGAATTGTTTTTATCAGGTTTGAGAACGACTACAGCGGCGGCGATCTATGGATAATGAACGGCGACGGCAGCAACCAGCATTTGGTCTATCACAGTCCGGGAATTTATGGAGCGTGGTATCCGTCGGTCTCGCCCGACGGCACAAAGATCGCCTTTAGCGACTCCGATGCGAGCGGTGATTACGACCTTTATGTGATAAATACTGACGGCAGCAACCTGCGGCAATTGACCGATAATACCGCGCTCGATGAAGGGGTTGACTGGTCGCCCGACGGCACGAAGATAATTTTCGACCGTGCGCGGGCGGGAGCATTTGTCTCAAGCCCCGCTCATCAGGGCACCGGCGGCAACGGCGACATCTATATTATGAACGCCGACGGCAGCAATCAAACGCGTTTGACCAAACACGGCAACCAGGATTTTTATCCGATCTTCTCGCCAGACGGCTCAAAGATCGTCTTCAGCCGTTGGCACGGATGGCAAGGCCCGAATATCGACGTTTATGTTATGAACGCCGATGGCAGCAATATCATACGCCTGACGCACGAGCCGCTCTGGAACGTCGCGAGCGACTGGCGATAATCACACAGACTCGGGCGCGGGTAAACGACTCGCGCCCTGAATCAATTGCATTACAGATCAGATTTAACCAAGGGAGAAAAATGAATACAAATTACAAGTCAAAAATCGTTAAAAAACTCCTGCAGCTCGTTTTACCAGCCGCTTGTTTAGCCGTATTTTTGCTTGCCGGCCTGCCGGCGGCACAGGCTCAGATCGGTAATTTGCCGATACTCTTTTCGAGCACACGCTTGGGTGGCACCAATCACACTTTTGGTATGAACACCGACGGCAGCAACCCGACAGAGATCGGCATTCCCGATTCACAGGGTCATTTTGCAAATTATTCACCCAATGGCCAAAAGATCGCTTACGCCCGTAGAGATATCGACGCAGCGTCTCCGGTGGGCATTCGACGGCAGATATATCTGATGAACGCTAACGGCACAAATCAGATCAATATCTCAAACGATCTGATGCACCATCACACACAGCCTGTATGGTCGCCCGAC
>JBKJJR010000217.1:0-4932 GCA_046597835.1 Pyrinomonadaceae bacterium | reverse complement strand
CTGTGATTCTACTTCTTCCGCCATTTCCCGCAAGCTCAGTCCCTTGTTTTGCGAAGCGAGTCTGACAACCATCGGAAGATTTACGCCGGTGACGATCTCGACTTCGTTCTCCTTTAGGAACATCGCCGAAATATTCGTCGGCGTGCCGCCGAACATATCCGTTAATATGAGAACGCCGCTGCCCTGGTCAACCTCTGCGATCGCGCGTTCGATCTCGGCCTTTGCCATCTCGACATCATCATGCCATCCGATCGAAACGGCAATTATATGGCTCAGGTCCCCGACGACCGCTTCGGCCGCAGTGAGCAATTCATTTGCGACTTGACCATGCGACACGACAACGCCGCCGATCTTACTTGTTTCGTCCATAATCAGTGTTTAAAGGTCACTTTTGTACGTCGCGATGAGTGACCGACGCATCAAAATTCTCATTTTTTAGGGCTGTTCGCAAACTGTTTGCGACCATAACAGAACGATGCCGCCCGCCCGTGCAGCCGACGCCGATCGTCAGATAAGATTTTCCTTCCCGTTGGTAAAGCGGCAGCAAATAAGCAAGCAGGTCCGTAAATCTCTTTATTGATTCGCCAACCTCGGGCTGTTTGAGAAGGTATTTTACGATCTTTTGATCTTCGCCGGTGAGATGTCTCAGGTCCTTCTGAAAATACGGATTAGGCAGATGACGGACGTCAAACAGCAGATCAAGCCCACGCGGGCTGCCGTATTTATGTCCAAAGCTTACGACCTCAACCTTTAACGGCACGCCTTCCGCAGAGCGGCTGAATTCCTGCACGATCAAATGCCGGAGTGTGTGAACCGTGTGGTCGGACGTGTCAATGATCAGATCCGCAAGCTTACGAACTTCCTTGAGAGCGCGGCGCTCAGCGCGAATTGCGGCGAGCAGGCCTTTGTCTTTGTCGGCCGGATGGGGGCGGCGTGTTTCGGAAAATCTACGCAAAAGAACTTCGTCCGATGCCTCAAAGAATACGACACATGGTACGAGTTCCCTTTTCTTCAGTTTTTCTAATTCACTCTGAAATTGCGATAAAAATTGGCGTTCCCTTATATCGATAACCAGAGCCGCTTTTTCAATCGCCGGCGAGCCGTCCTCGCCCTCGACCAGAAGCCGCGCAAAAGTCGAAAGCATAGTCAACGGCAAATTATCAACGCAGAAATATCCAAGATCTTCAAATGCATGCGTTGCCGAACTCATTCCCGATCCACTAAGGCCCGTGATAATTACAAATTCGGGAAGATCGAAACTTTGCCGTTGTTTTGATGGCATAAATGATCAGGCCGACTCGTCTTCCAGCGTTGGAATTACGGACGCCTTTGTGGCCTTATGCGATTTATCGATCACTTTATCCTTGAGTTTCCTGGCTTGCTTTTCGATCTTTTCGATCGTTTGTGCAAGCGACTGATACATATCGGAAACGCTTGAATTTGCCGTCAAAACCTCATTTCGCCAATTAATAATGACTTCGGAACGGTGCATTCCGCGTTCTACCTCAATGATCACATGGGCCTTTGCAGGCTTGCCGTCAAAAAGATGTTCGATCTTTTCGAAATGGTCTTTCACATGTGCTTTTAATGCTGGTGTTACGTCTATGTGCCGTCCGGTAAATTCTATGTTCATGTTTTTATCTCACTATTTATTATTTATGTATTTATTAGACAACTGTTTTTCGCTCCCGTGAGCCGGGAATACTCATTTGATCGCGGTATTTCGCGACCGTTCGTCTCGAAAGTTTGACGCCCTCATTACTTAATACACGAGCTATCTGTTCATCGGTCAGAGGTTTTTTGGTATCTTCTTCTTCTACCATTTTCTTGATCTTCAACTTGAGGATACGCGTTGAAACCTCCTCCCCTTCCTCATTTAACATCCCTTCGGTAAAGAAACGCCTTAACTCGATGACGCCCTGCGGGGTGTGAGCATACTTTCGATTGACTACACGCGAAATGGTCGAAAGGTGCATACCGATATCGGCGGCAATATCTTTGAGCATCATTGGTTTGATATGTTCCACGCCTTTATCAAGAAAGTCGCGCTGCCGCGAAACAATGCATTCGACAACGCGATAAATGGTTTGACGGCGGTGCTCGATGTTTCTCAGCAAATCGACCGCCCCTCGCACTTTTTCCTTAATGAAGTCCTTAGTTTCCTTATTGGTATCCGTTTGATCAAGCAGTTTGTTGTAAGTCTGACTGATGCGAAGCCGCGGGCTGCCGTCGTCGGCAAAATAGATCACATAATCGTCGTCGAGCTTTTCGACATAGACCTCGGGCGAGACGAAAATGGCATCATCAGTCGCATACCGTCGCCCCGGAAACGGATCTAATTGCCGCACCTTCTCAAGTTCCCGGTCGAGTACGTGCAGATCGACGCCGGTATTTTTAGCAAGGTGCTGTAATCTGTGCGGCTGCAGATCCTCAAGGTGGTTCTTGACCAGATCGGCGGCCAGACTGTCGCCCTCACCTGCCGATTCCAATTGAGCTAAAAGACAATCATTGACATCAAACGCTCCGCATCCGACAGGCTCCAGCTTCATGACAGCCTGTCTTGCAACTTCAACAGCATCTGCCGATGTGCCGCACATCTCAGCTATTTCCTCGATGCTTGCCGACAACCTGCCATCCTCGTCCAGATTGCCTATCACAAGAATTGCGGCTTCTTCTATCTCGGTGCCCAGACTTAGAAGGTGAAGCTGCCATTCGAGATGCTCGCTCAGCGACGGCGAATGAGTCAAAAATTGTTCAAAGGTTGGTGCGTCATCTTTGTATTCGATCTCCTGGGTTCGATAGCCAGGATCGAGATAATCCTGAAACTCGCGCCCGTAGTCAATCTCATCAAACGAATCTGCATTTTCGGTATGCGAATCGTCGTCGCCGTCGATGTCAGTGTTGCTGAGCTCTTCGGCACCGTTAAGGCTTGGGCCTTCAGGTATTACGCCTTCGAGCTCCGCGAGGTGATCGGTGCGGGATTCGGAAACGGCATCGGCCGAGAGGTCAGTGGAATTGTCGAAGTCCCGATCCTCGCCGCTGGAATTTTGGTCAAGAATATTATCCCCGATCTCTTTGGACTCTTCACCGGGAAGAACTTCCTCAAGCACCGGATTTGCGACCATTTCCTGTTCGATCAATTCGTTCAACTCTAGCGAGGTCATTTGCAGCATTTCGATACGCTGACGCAACTGGGGCGTCAAAACCATCCTTTGCTGTAATTGATGTGTAAGTCGTAGAGATGACATATTCCGGGCGGAAATTTAGCAATTCAAGGCAATACCGAATCGCAGGATCGGTGTTGCTAATTGAAATTATACCGAGTTTATATGGAAAATGGAAAAGCCTTTCGTTCTACAACGTAAACCTTTCGCCCAGATATAACCGCCGTACCTCCGGGTCATCTATAAGTTCAGCAGGATTGCCAGCGCGGAGTATTTTGCCTTCGGACATGATATAAGCCCGGTCCGTGATGCCCAGGGTTTCGCGAACGTTATGATCGGTAATAAGAATGCCTATGCCCTGTTTTTTGAGATACAAAATGATCTTGCGGATGTCGTCGATGGCGAGCGGGTCAATACCCGCAAAGGGCTCGTCGAGGAGAATGTAGCGAGGGCTGGTTGCAAGGCACCGTGCGATCTCGACACGCCGGCGTTCACCGCCGGAGAGCGAATCACCGCGAGTTTTTCGAACATGCGTGATTCCAAACTCTTCCAGAAGTTCCTCTAGCCGTGCAAACCGTTTCTCTCGAGACATTTTCATCGTTTCGAGAACTGCGAGTATGTTCTGTTCGGCAGTGAGTTTGCGAAAAACGGAAGATTCCTGCGGCAAATAGCCGAGGCCAAGGCGAGCGCGCAGATACATCGGAAGAGCGGAAACGTCGTGGCCGTTCATCGAGATCGAACCTTTTTCCGATCTTTCCAGGCCGACCATCATATAAAAAGTCGTCGTCTTTCCGGCGCCGTTGGCTCCCAAAAGGCCGACAACCTCACCGGGCTCAACCGATAGGCTCACTTCGTCAACCACTCTTCGGGCACCGTAGGTTTTCTGAAGATCTCGTGCAGAGAGCGAATCATTGTTGAATGGCGGTGAATTTCCGTTTGAGGCATCAGGCTTCATTGTCTATATTTATTTACCCTGTACCTTGTAAACCGATTTGGTCCTGACATTGGCCGGTTGTTTAAGTTTCCCTTCACCAACAACACGCTTTTCCCGCATATAAAGAGTCAACTGAGTAGATTGAGATGAGCCGTTTACATCGTCTTCAACGACGGCAGGATTGCCGCGAAGAACCGCCGTCTCATCACTTGCGGTGTATTGCAGCCAGTCCCCGGTGCCGCGGCGTCCGGGTTGTGTAACAACGACATTTGTCTCGGCGACCGTATTCGAGACCTCATTCTTTTCATTCAGAAATAGATCTGCAGAGCCCGCCGTTATCCTGTCGGCACCCTGTCGAATGTCAACACTTGTTCGGTATTGAAGCAATCGCGTGTCTCGAAAGTATGTCATTGTGCCTGCGGACGCAAAGACCGGAACAGCCGAGTTCGCGCTCTTTTGATTTATTTTCGCATTGTAAGCTACGCTCTGCGCATGGCCCTCGACAATGAGCTGACCTTCAATTTGTTTCAAAGTAAATTTATCGCCGCGAACGTAATTATTCTCCTGCCATCCCCGTGCATTACCGGTGTAGATAGCCGTTTCGCTGGGTTGGTCAAATTCCGCGTTCTCGGACGTGACAAAAACAGGCTTGTCCGACTGGCCGAACGGAGCGGCATTCCCCATTTGCTTGAGACTATAGTATGTTGTGCTCACTTTGCCGCGAAGGTACGAGCGTTGGTTTCTGGTGTCCCAATCCATCTCATGAGCTTTTGCCCTGTATTTTGAATCCCAAGCCGTTGGTTCGCCGCCTTTCATCCTGACCGTTTCGTCAGA
>JBKJJR010000153.1:0-3512 GCA_046597835.1 Pyrinomonadaceae bacterium | reverse complement strand
CGGTAGATTGATCAGGACGCCAAAACGGTTTTAAGGTGTTGGTTCAATAAACTCCAGATCTTTTCAATGTGGCGTTCTTCGACACGAATGCTGCCGACCGATAGCCGCAGCGTGAATCTGCCGTTTAACTTTGTGTGCGAAAGATATGCTTCACCGGAAGCGTTTATTTCGTTCATGATTCTTTCGTTCAAAGCGTTTAGCTCTGCCTCCGTGAACAACCCAGTCGCTATCGCTTCCGGTTCTGACACTGCTCGGAAACACACAAGGGCGAAGGGAACCGGAGCCATTATTTCAAAATCCGGTGAGTCCTCGACCCATGAGGCGAAAAGTTGGGCGAGACGGCAATGTTCGCGGAGACGCGCCTGTAAGCCTTCGACTCCAAAGTAGCGGATCACGAACCACAGTTTCAAAGCACGGAAGCGACGGCCCAGTTGGATTCCGTAATCCATTCCGTTCTTAACGGTTTGCTCGTCGGTTGTTTTCAGATACTCCGCAACGAGCGAAAATGCAACCTTTAAATCGTTTAGATTCTTGCAATACAAAACCGACAGGTCGAATGGCGTGAAGAGCCATTTGTGCGGGTTGACGACTATGGAATCGGCACGTTCCCAGCCACTAGAATTTGGATTTTCGATTTTGGATTTTGGATCGGTTTCACTCCGGCCTGTAAAGTAGTGTCTAAATTCTGGAAGAATCGCTGTTGAACCGGCATAAGCCGTATCGACGTGAAGCCAGACGCCGTATTTTTCGCAAATATCGGCTATCGCATCGACCGGATCGACGCTGGAAGTCGATGTTGTGCCGACCGTCGGAATAACGCAGATCGGCACAAAGCCGTTTTCAATATCTTCGTTTATAGCCTCGGCAAGTTTTTCCGGGATCATCTCAAACCGTTCATTGCACTCGATCTTTCGCAAGCTGCGCAATCCGAGGCCGAGCGTTATCAAGCCCTTATCTATGGACGAATGAACTTGCTCGCTCGCATAAACACGCAACAAGGGCAAATCGTCACGGCCGCTCATGCCTTCGTCGCGGATATAAAAACCGGCCCGTTCGCGGGCGGCAGCAATGGCGTGCATCGTCGAAACAGAAGCAGTGTCATAAATAATTCCCTCAAAATGTTCGGGAAGATCCATCATCTGCCGCAGCCAGTCGAGGACGACATCTTCGAGTTCGGTCGAGGCGGGCGATGTTCGCCACAGCATCGCCTTCATATCGAATGCGGCCGACAACATTTCGCCAAAAACGCCGACCGAGCTTGTCGATGTGGCAAAAAGGCCGTGAAAATTCGGGTGGTTCCAATGCGTAACTGCGGGCAAGATGAGCTTATCAACATCGGCCAAAACCGCGCCAAAATCCTCGCCCTTTTCCGGCGCCGAGGCGGGCAGATTATTCTTTAACCAATTCGGCTCGATCTGCGAAAGCACGGGAAATTCGTCGATATGCTCAAAATAATTCGCGATCCAATCAACGATCTCATATCCGTATTTGCGGAACTCGTCGGCAGGCATATCGCCAAATTCATTTTTCATAAACTTTTTCCGCCTCTCGAAAATGAGATTTTAGCCGATAGATGTTAGACACGCCATTAGAATCGGGTATAATGCGTATAAACTTTACGCGGAAATGAGCGTATCAAATCCGGCGGGAATGTATTTCTAAACAAAAGCATAATTAACGGCGAGGTATATATGACCAGAGTTTTTTTGACAATTTTAACGGTTTTTGCGGTTCTGTGCTCATTTGCATGTGTCCAAAAAGGCGGAAACACCGCGACAACCAGCGGCGGCGGCGACACGATCAAAATCGGGGTTTACGGCGATACGACAGGTGCGACTTCGAGTTTCGGTGTATCGACCAAAAATGGTATCCAGCTGGCGTTCGATGAGATCAATGCGGCCGGCGGCGTAAACGGGAAAAAGCTTGAGATGATTTTCGAGGATGATCAGGGAACTCCGGAAAAAGCGAAGACGGTTATGTCAAAGCTGATCAGCCAGGACAAGGTAGTTGCCGTTCTTGGCGAAGTCGCCTCGTCAAACTCGCTCGCTGCCGCACCGGTTGCACAGGAAGCGAAGATCGCGATGATCTCGCCGTCCTCAACCAATCCAAAGGTTACCGAGGTCGGAGATTATATTTCACGCGTGTGTTTTATTGATCCATTCCAGGGCGCGGTAATGGCGAAATTTGCCGCTAATACTCTCAAGGCCAAAACGGCCGCCGTGCTTGGGGATAACAGCTCGGACTATAGCAAAGGCCTGACACAGTTTTTTGAAGAAGAATTTTCCAAGCTGGGCGGAAAGGTCATCAACAAGGCGACATATGCTCAAAAGGACCAGGATTTCAAAGCCCAATTAACGCAGATGCGCGACCAGAAGCCAGACGTGATCTATATTCCCGGCTATTACGGCGAGGTTGCCATCATTGCCCGGCAGGCCCGCGAGCTCGGAATGAATCAGCCTTTACTCGGCGGTGACGGCTGGGACTCACCCGAGCTATGGAAACTGGGCGGAGCGGCGTTGAAAAACGCGTATATCTCAAATCATTATTCGGCGGATAATCCGGCGCCGGAGATACAGAATTTCGTTAGGACTTTTAAGGCCAAATTCGGCTCGGCCCCGGATTCACTTGCTGCTCTGGCATATGACGCGGCAAAGGTTCTGGCAGATGCGATAAAACGGGCCGGAGGCACCGAGAGCGCAAAATTGAAGGACGCGATCAACTCGACCAATGGCTTCGCGGGCGTAACGGGAACGATCACGCTGGACAAGAGTCGAAACGCCGTGAAGCCGGCCGTGGTACTGGCGCTCAATGCGGACGCGGGAAAATTCGATTTCAAAGAAACCATCTACCCAGAGGGCATGACGCCTCCCTCTGGCGCGACGAACACAAACACAAACGCGGGAGCCGCAGCTAATTCGAATACCACAAAATAAGCCTTCTGTCGTGAATCGCAGGTCTTGAGTCTGACGCCTTTGACTCCTGACTTTGGACTCACAACTCCGGACTCACGACCTATGGACACTTTTGTTCAGCAACTCATTAATGGCCTGACCATCGGTTCGATCTACGCGCTCATTGCTCTTGGATACACGATGGTTTACGGCATATTGCGCCTCATAAATTTTGCCCACGGCGATATTTATATGGTTTGTGCATATTCCGGATTTATGCTGGCTACTGCGTTGGGCTTTGCGGCTGAGCCCTCCGCCTTTGGTTTTGGTGTGACTCTTGTCGGATCAATGCTGATCGCCGCCGCTTTGGGAATGGCGATCGAGCGCTTCGCGTATCGGCCTGTTCGAAAATATTCGAAAATGACTACGCTGATCACGGCGATTGGCATGTCGCTGTTGATCGAATACCTGTTTATCTTCTTTTTCGAGCCAAAACCTCGCCCCTTTCCGCAGCTTTTGCCAACCGAAAGCATCACGCTGTTCGGTAACGCGACTATCTCGACCCCGCAACTTTTGATCTTTGTCATTTCGCTTTTGTTGATGGGCCTTTTGCAATGGATC
>JBKJJR010000090.1:0-3275 GCA_046597835.1 Pyrinomonadaceae bacterium | reverse complement strand
GGAGTTGTTCACCGTCAGGCCCGATGATTTTGTTTTCGAGGCGATCAGGTTGATGGGCGACAAACAGGTTCGCCGCGTTCCGGTCGTCGATGAGAACGGCAAGCTCGCCGGCATCATTGCAATGGCCGACGTCGCACTCGAAACCGAAGATGAACGCGAGATCGCCGAGACGCTTGAAGAGATTTCGAGCGGCGCAAGTTTTTGGGGCCGAAACTAAGCTGTCTTTCAATATATCAATTACAATTTATCGTTAAAGAATCCGACGACCAGTGCCCAGCCGTCGTTGGCGGCGGTTTCGTCATAGACTTCGGGGCGGGTGTTGTTGAAAAATGCGTGATCTGCGTCGTATTTCACCGAGCGAACGGGCAGCTCAAATCTTTCTGCGGCGTCCTCTAACTGGGCGACTTTTTCCGGCGTGATCCAGCCGTCGCGTGTGCCTGAGATAAAAATTGTAGGGATGCTGAGTTTCTGCAAAACATCGTCGCCCGGAATGTCGCCGTAAAATGGGACGGCGGCGCTCAGCCCTTCGAGTTCACACGCCGCGAGCAGTGCGAACGTGCCGCCCATGCAGTATCCGGTTATTCCAAAATGCGAGATGTCGTAGGACAATGAAGCGGCGTCGATGACATTTTTAATCGTATCGAGGCCGTCCTCGTTTGTCAGATCGTGCATCATCTGCGAGGCTTCACTGCTGTCCTTTGCGATGCGTCCGCGATAAAGATCAGGAGCAACGGCGACAAAACCTTCACCTGCATAACGGTTGGCGATGTCCTTTATGTGATCGTTCAGTCCCCACCATTCCTGGATGACGATGACGGCCTTGCCGTTTGAAATCTCGGGCATTGCGACATACGCACTCGACGGTCCGTTAGCGGTGTCGAATGAGAGCACTTCATTTCCCATAGAAAAAAATCCTCCGATAAGATGACATCACTTAATTGTAGCTGAGTTCAATGGACGGCGGACAACGTGCGGGACTTGGTGAAGAGATGTTTCAAACAGGCCGACTCAACGAGGCCAATTATTTCGCTTTCGGCTGGAGCGTGTACTCTGGAACCGGCGTTTGTGATCTCAGAAACGACAAGGACCTTTGATCGTTCAAGGAGCGTTTGTTCTCGAAAGGACAATTTCTTTTCGTGGCTCAAAAATGTCAACATTTTGAACACATCAGCAACCTGAAAGACATCGCCTGACCGCAGCTTTTCACTAAATTCACGCGACCGCGTTTTCCAGTCGCCGCAGCATGGCTCAAAATCCTCGGCGAGCTTATCGATTAGCTTGCGGCACTGCGACGAACTGATCAACGGGCGAAGCCCAACGGTGTCGGCATTTTCTGCGGGAATAAAGATGGTCGAATTGTCATTCAGCACACGCAGCGTGTATCCGTCGATCACACGCGTACCGACTGTCTGTTGTTTAAAATCTTCAACGAGACAGGTGCCTTGATTTGGATAAGATACTTTTTGCCCGACTGTAAGCTGCATGGTCTTAACGAACCCTGAATTAAAAATTCACCGCGCGCCCGGACTGTCAATATGGCAGCATTATACCACAGTTAAGCGCAACACCAAAGCTCTGCAACTGTGGTGATACGGTGCTTAGAGCCCTGCAGGAATCGGCAGGGCCGATGGTGATCAAGAAACTTTCAATTCCTCGTCGATACGTTCCGTCAGAAACATCTTAATAAGCGACTGATACGGAACGTCCCGCTTGTTGGCAAGGAGACGGATCTTATTGAGCATTGAGTCCGACATACGCAATGAGATCGTCTTGGTCGTAGGCTTTAGGTTTGGAAAGATCGCCAGCTCGGCGTTTTCCCAATCGACGTAATCACTTGAATCCGCCCGACCCCAGAATTCGCGCTCTTCATCCTCGTTCTTAAATGTCGGGAGTTCTTTTGGCTTTTTCTTCATATTTTCTCTCATCACCTTTGGTCATATCACGGGCTGAAATCACACGAATCAGCTTGTTCCGAACTGTAAACGCAATGAATAGCCGGCGGTCAGCATCTGTCCGGCCAAGGGCAATATGCCGCACTTCATCCGATTTACGACTTTTGTCAAAAATAATAATTATCGGGACATTGAAGAAAACTTCTTCACATTCCCTATCCAGTACACGATGAAGATGCCAGTTTTTCTTAGCATTTCCCTCGTCCCATTCAAATCCTTCAAAATTTTCAAGAAGCTTGGCCATCAAAAAGGTATATTATCATAATATACACAGATTTCAAATATTTCTCTTATTTCATCTCATCCTTCGGCCGGTAGATGTTCTGCAGGCGGCCGCAGCCGTCGGCGATCTCGGTCCATTTGTCGATATCAAGCTCGATGACAGCGAGTGCGGCGGTGGGCATCGGTTCAAGATCGCCGGTGAGGTAGCGTATAAAGCCTTCCATGCCCGGATTATGGCCGACGAGCATTGCGGATATGTTCGCATCGTCAATCTCTGAGACGACTTGAAGCAAGGTGTGCGGGCTTGCTTCGTAAATGCGGTCGTCGAATCGGATCTCCTGCGAAAAGCCGCTCGCATCTTTTACCAGCAAAGCCGTCTGTTTTGCTCTCTCAGCCGGTGAACTCGAGATCACGTCCGGCTCTAAATCCTTGTCCCGCATCAGCTTGCCCATGAACGGTGCGGAGCGCAACCCGCGATCGTTCAGCGGCCGGTCAAAATCCGAAAGACTCGCATCTTCCCAACTAGATTTAGCGTGTCGCATCAAATACAGCGTTTTCATTAAGATAGTTTACATTACGTCCCGGCGATTGACGGTGATGGGTGCTGAAACTTATAATTCAGTCGCGCGTATTTATTTTATTCACGGGCGGTAAATGAGAACAAGCGTTCAACTAGCATCACGTCAAATCCGCACGCAATTAGCGCGCGTGCTCACCTGCGTTCTGCTTGTAGGCATTGTTTACTCTGCAACGGTCGGCACTGTTCACACCCATGGAAATGTTCTGCCCGGCTTTGGAGCCTACATTCCTGCCGATCTTGCCGGACAACACACCGTTTCCTCTGAGGGGCAGCTCCGCAGCCGCTCTGACGGAAATCAATGCCTGATCTGCGTTCTCCACCGGCAGTTTTCTAACAGCGTTGTTCATTCGCCGTTCTTTAACGCCCGGCGTACTATATCGACCAGTCTTTATTCGGTATCGACTGTATTTTATCGTTCTGACACATTTTCTGCTTCCTCTCTGCCACGCCCCTCGGGGCGGGCACCGCCGCAAGTCCTAGCCTGATCCGGTGATCCGGGTTAATGCCTACAAGATCACCAA
>JBKJJR010000063.1:0-2583 GCA_046597835.1 Pyrinomonadaceae bacterium | reverse complement strand
GTCATCGGATGGGACGTGATCAGCACGCAAATGGCAAAAACCGCCGCCGAAGCTGAGCTTAATAATCAAAAGACGATCGCCGCCGAGCTCGAGGTCGTCATGGCCGAGCAGAGGGATCTTGAACAAAAGATCACGAGCATCGACAGCCGCATCGACGCCATCAAGAAGCTGCGTTCCTCGCAGGCAGGCCCGAGTGCGGTGCTTGAAGCAATGCGTGAACGCATAGCGATGGTTCCCGGCCTATATCTGGAAACTATCGAACAATCGGGCGACGGCATTGTCGTTAAGGGTAACTCGCCCGACGAATCGCAGGTCACTCAGTTCGGCCGAAGTCTCGAGTTCTCAAATGGGCTGTTCTCGAACCTGAACATCGAAACCGCCCGTGCCGAGGTGCAAAATCAAAACGCCGTGGTGAAGGCAAATGCCACCGGCGAAGCTCCGAAGGTCGAGATCGTCAACTTTACGATCAAGTGTAACTACACGCCTTCCAAGGCCGCGGGCGCTATCAACGGAAATCCGACGACGGCATCTGCTCAGGCTCCTGCCACGGCACAACCAGTTCAGGTTGCGAAAAACTAAGTATTTAAAGCAAGCAAAGAAAAGGAAACCACAATGTTTGAGAAAATCAAAAATCTAAAATGGCATTATCACTTGTTGCTGCTTGTCGGCGCGGCCACATTGGTCTATTCCGGGGTGTACTATTTCGTGACAAGCGAAACGCGTGTCGAGATCGCGGCTCTGAATACCGAGATCGCGCAGCTCCAGGCCAAGAACGAAGCGGCTCGGGTCGCCACCCAGCGGATCAACGAATTTCGTGCGTTGTATGCAAGCAAAGCCGAAGAGTACGAAGAACTCAAGGTCCTCTTGCCGGAACAGCGCGAGATCACCAACGTCCTTTCCGGCCTGCAGGAAACGGCAAACAACAGCCGCATGATGGTCATGAGATTTTCGCCGCGTGATGATACGCAGACGGATTCAATAATGGCCAAGCCGGTCGAGATCGAGGTCAACAGCAATTTCAACGATCTGCGGTCATTCTTTGACAGCATGGCAAAGTTGCCCCGTATCGTTTCCATCACGGATTTTAAGATAAATCAGCTCGACAAGCAGACTGACGCCAAAACCTTGCACGCGCAGTTTCTGCTGACGGCATACTATGCCGCTCCGACCGACCTTAACGCCAAACCCATCCAGCCGGGTGCTCCGGGCCAGACCGCAGCTCCCGCTGCACAGCCTGTCGCCCCCGCCGCTCCGGCTGCCCAAACGGCCGCTGCTAAATAGATCGACAACCGATCGCATTCGCATTTCCAATCGAGAAAAAGCCATGATCAAAAAATCGACAATAAAACGTTTCATCAGCCTCGCGGCTATAGCCGCAGCCATCGTACTCGCCATGGGAAGTTCTTTGCAGGCTCACGCTCAACGTGACCCGTTTGCAAAGCCCGGATTTATGAGGGTCAAAACAGACGCGGTGAAGGGCAAGCCCGGCTCCGGGATTCCAGGGTCGCCTGGTAATTTTGGCCCGCCGGCGATCGAAGCCCGCATCGAGTACTTCAAACGGCTTCGCGAAACCGCAGCAATGAACGGGTCGCCCTTACCAAAGGTCACCAGCGTTCTGACGCTGAATGAAATGTCCGTGACCGGCATTTTCAAAACACCACGCGGCTATGCGGCGATGGTCGAGGCGACGCCGATAAAGCTTTCATATACGATCTACCCGGGCGAGAAATTTTTTGACGGCCAGCTAGTGGCGGTTGAGGAAAACCGTCTCGTATTTCGCAAGGTGACAAAGACGGCTCC
Source organism: Pyrinomonadaceae bacterium (assembly GCA_046597835.1). Lineage (GTDB taxonomy): Bacteria > Acidobacteriota > Blastocatellia > Pyrinomonadales > Pyrinomonadaceae > OLB17. Next base: position 783 of record JBKJJR010000063.1, on the reverse strand, counting down.
CGGCAAATTCGTTGCGTCGGTCGAGAACAAGCCGCTAAAGGAATTTAGCCAAAAGGCTCAAATCGAAGGCACGGCTCCGTCGGACACAACGGCCAAAACCGTTGAAACGGCGACAAATACGATGACCGAAAAATCGTCCGCCAAGGACGGCAAAACAGGCAAGGACGGTAAGCCGGCCTCTAATCCATTCCTTTCGCCGCTCGACGAGATGGAAAAGCAGCCCGTGAAAGCTGAAACGGAAAAAGCCAAGAAATCGGTCAAAAAACCGGTCAAAGTTGCCACCAACAAAGGCGAATAGATCTTTCACCCCCACGATCCCACCCTCTTTTCAAAAGAGACCCATTGAATTAGATACGGAGGAAACATGAATTCTCTTAGCAACATCAGCGCAGCGGTCAAAAAGATCGTCTTCGCATTAGGAATAGTCAGCACTCTTGCTGTCGCCATTCTGGCTCAAAAGGTTGAGCCGCAGTCGCAGGGCAAACACTACGGTGAGCCCGGATTCCGCGGCGAGACGATCAATTTGAATGTCGTAAATGCCGACATCCGCGATATTCTCAGCTACATTACCGATCAATACGGTATAAATTTCGTCATCGACAAGTCGGTCAAGGACGTTCCGGTTACGGTAAAGGTCGCCGATGTTCCCTGGAACATTGCCCTCGATTCCGTGCTTCGCTCGCAGGCCTTGGCCGTCCAGGTGAACGGAAGTATTCTTCGCGTTGCGGAATCCGCCACGCTCGCCTCGGAACAATCGGTATTGTTAAAGGTGCGCGACGGGCA
>JBKJJR010000061.1:0-3189 GCA_046597835.1 Pyrinomonadaceae bacterium | reverse complement strand
GGCGGTAAATGCAGCAGTTGCAAAGAGTCGATAGCGTGGCGCTATCCGGCGATCGAACTGCTGACGGCGTTGGTTTTTTGCCTGGTCTATTGGCAGATCGGGCTGACGGCATTTTTGCCGGTGGCGCTGGCGTTTGTTTCGGCGATGATTGCTCTCATTTTTATCGATGCTGAGCACATGATCCTGCCGAATGTGATCACGTATCCGATGTTCGCGATCGCATTGATCGTACGGGTCGTCTATCCGTTGGTATTAGACGGCAACTATTTTTCGGATACGACCTATGCGCCGATCGCTTCCCTGCACGGCTATCCGGCGTGGGCCGTTTCGCTCGCCGGAGCGTTATTCGGAGCGTTGATCGGCGGCGGCTCATTGTGGGCGGTCGGAGCGATATGGAAACTGCTTCGCGGCGTCGAGGCTATGGGATTGGGTGATGTCAAACTGCTCTTCGGCATCGGTGCGTTGCTCGGCTGGCGGTTGACCGCTTTGACAATATTTATAGGAGCCTTTACCGGCGCTTTGGCAGGCGTCATTGTGATTTCCCGCCAGAAGGACAAGGACATGCAAACGCAGATACCGTTTGGGATTTTTTTAGGGATTGGAGCGATCGCGGCGCTGCTCTTTGGCGATAGGATAATCGCGTGGTATTTGGATAGGTTCGTTGGGTAGGAATTTTAACGCAAAGACGCAAAGATTACTGATAAGAAGTGGCGTTCTTATTTCCAACCTTTGCTCCTTTGCGTTGAAAAATACTCTTTGTATTATTAGGAATTATGTGGACGTCTGCATCTGGAAGCACTGGTCCGAACAGAAGAAAATATCGCCGACTTTTACTGCTTTAGTTTGCGGGATCCAGACGCCGCATTTTGAGCAGTTTACGAGCGGTATGCTTTTTTCCGGCTCTCGTTTGGTGTTGGTCGAGCCGAGATTGATATTTTGCTTTGCTTCCTTCAGCATTTTGGCAAAGCCGATCATCCCCGCGATCTGTTTGCGGTAACGGATAGCCGTTAGAGCTAAAAGGAGGAGTACGATGACAAGTATGAAGAGTGCTTCCCTCATTTATTTGCACCGGTCTGAGCATTTGAGATCAGCGTGGTTAGTTCGGGAATTGCATCATTTTTAGGGTCAACGCTCTTTAGTTTGGCGAGAGTTTTTTCGGCTTCCGCATACTTGTTTTGTTTGACAAAGATCTGAACGAGAAATTGCAGCGAGCGTGAGCCTTTAGGCGTTGCATCCGAGACCTTTTGCAGCTCGGTGACTGCCTTGTCATAGGCGGGCGGTTCCTGGACGAAATACGAAATGCCGAGATCGGTTTGCACGTCGACATCGCCGGGTTTCAACTCAAGAGCCTTTGAATATGTTTCGCGTGCTTTTTGAAATTCGGCAGTGTTCTTCTGGGCGAAACCAAGATCGAAATGAGCATTTCCAAGCGCAACAAGAACATCGAAATCTTTTGCGTTCAGCGAGCCGGCACGTTCCAAAATTCGCACAGCTTCCGGAAACAAGCTTGCGTCTTTCTTCATCACCGCATAGCTGTAGAGAGCGACGCCAAGTTCTTTCTGAAATGCGAAATTGGTCGGATTTTTATCGGCTTCGGTGATCTTGGCCTTGATCTCGTCATCGGTCAGGTCCGTTTCTTCTTTAGGTTGTGAGCGATTGGAGTTTGAAGATGCCGGCAGAGGCCCCACGGAATTCATTGCAGAACGGTTGATGGAGTTTGCGAGCCAAAATCCGCCGACAAACCCGGCGAAGGCGGCAATGAGTACAAAAAAGATCGTATTCTTATGCATCTGCAACGATGTTATCAGACTATAGAATTACAAAAAAAGCGTCGCCGGACGCAAACCCGGCAACGCGGCATGGATCTTTGAAAACTTAAACTATTTCTTCTTTCCTGCGGACGGAATATACGGCAGGTCTTCGGCACGGCGACGAATCGGCGGATCGGTTGCTCGGCGACGTGGAACCACTGCGTTGCCACGACGGTCAACGCTGCCCGCGGGTAGGCCCTTGCCGTGAACGGCCTCGACAAGAATGCGTGTTATTTCCTGTGAGAGCGTGCGATGTTCGCCCGCGGCTCGCCGCCTGAGCGACTCCTTAAGTTCGTTCGGGACATACGCACCGATAAATACACCTTTCCTGTTTGCCATAAAAAAATAAAAGTCTCCTGTCTTTATTTGAAAAGCGCTTATTTACCAAGTAGTGAAGCGCGTCTATAAGCCGAATCTTGTTCCCGTCGAAACGGGTGATGATCATTCATCTAGGCCGACAGTTACCTGCCGGCTCAAGCGGCCTACCCGGAAACGCCGCCGAATTGCTTCGGCACTGAGCGGGCAGCTCAACGAACGTTTCCCTATTTGGCCTTGCACCGCGAGGAGTTTGCCTGGCCGAGGGCTGTTACCAGCCTTCGCCGGTGAGCTCTTACCTCACCGTTTCACCCATCACCCTTTCGGGCTGGTCTGTTCTCTGTTGCACTTGTCGTCATTCATTAAATGCAATCGGTCACCTTCGACATAAAAATGCCGACGACGGATGCTCTCATTCAATAGATGCCCGGACGTTATCCGGCTCGCTGCCCTGTGGTGTTCGGACTTTCCTCTTCCGCTTTTGGCAGAAGCGATCACCCGACGCGCTTCACTAACAAGGTTGTGAAAGTATAACAAAAAATGTTGAACATTCAAATCAAATGTTACATCAACCTTTTTTAATCACCGGTGAATTCAAGCGTGTCGCCCGGATACACCAAAACGTCATCAGTATCGGCCGAGGGGAAGCCGTAAGGATCAAGCTTTAATATTAGACCGCACCATAGTCCGCACGCTTTCCATTTTCCCGGGACTGAGAAAATACTGGTTAAGGAAACGCACAAAACCACGAGGATTCTATTTTTATGCAATAAAATATTTAACGATGTCGAACACTAAGTAATCCGGGCGGAAAAAGTTCGCTCCAATTTTCGAGATAATATTTGCGGAGACAGCTTTCGATCTCATCGGCGGTGACCAAAGTTTTTATGTTATTGACGAGAGTAACTGCGTCGCTTATAGAGATTCCGGAAAGCAGTTGGCGAATCGGCCGGAGCGACTGGACGTTCATGCTCAATTCGCGTGCTCCGAGCCCAAGCAGGACAGGAACATAAAACGGCGAACCGGCCATCTCGCCGCAAACGGTTATAGGTATGCAAGCAAG
>JBKJJR010000137.1:0-11205 GCA_046597835.1 Pyrinomonadaceae bacterium | reverse complement strand
TTCTTTGCCTTAAAACGGCGGATGAGTATCAGCGACGCCGGAGCAGTCGCGGCAACTTATGGTTCAGTCAGTGCGGTTACATTTGTGGCGGCAGCGTCGTTTTTGGAATCACAAACGATCCCATTTGGCGGACACATGGTGGCGGTAATGGCGTTGATGGAATCGCCCGCAATCATTGTCGGCGTGATTTTAATAATGCGTTATGACAGGGATGCTGAAAAGAAAGGAAATCTGAAAGATGTAATTCAGCATTCATTTACGAACGGAAGCGTGTTGATGATTCTCGGTAGTTTGGCAATCGGGTTTATTGCCGATACGAAACAGGCTGAAGGTATCAAGCCTTTTACGACCGATATCTTCAAAGGCTTTTTGGCAATATTTCTACTCGAAATGGGAATGGTGACGGCCAAACGGTTTGCCGCATTTAGAAAATACGGCTGGTTTGTAACCGTCTTTGCACTTTTAATTCCGCTGATAAACGGAGGCCTGATTGCGTTATTGAGTAGATTTGTTACCAGCGAAGATGGCAACCGCTTTATTTTCGCAATTTTAGCTGCGAGTGCGTCGTATATTGCCGTCCCCGCTGCGATGCGGCTTGCGGCACCGAAATCTGATCCTGGATTATACGTCCCCATGGCCCTAGGCTTAACATTTCCGTTAAATGTCACGCTTGGAATGCCAATCTATTTTGCTATTGTCAAAGCAACCTAAAAGGCTCAAAACTAAGAATAACGGACTTCTTCTGAATCCCAAATTTACGGCAGTTGGAAAGGCAGACTCGGTTGCGCCGTTGGCGTGGGAGCGGATTTTGTTCAATGAGGGCGAGCCGGCGCTGGTTAGAAATGGAGAATTGATAATTGAGAATTGATAATTCGGAGTTAGGAATTGGGCGTCGGCGGCGATTCTCAATTTTCCATTCTCAATTATCAATTGTTGAGTGTTCCGCCCTTACTTACGTGCGGGCTTGTGCATTTGGGAACGCTTTGGTGGGGCTTAGAGTTTATGCCGTTTGAGGTCGGTTTTGACGTCGACGGTTTGGAATTTTAGGACTACGCGGACGCTTTCGGGGCGGTTTTCTATTGTGGTCGGGATGAAGGCTGCGTTCGCAAATTCCGTGTCGAGAGCTTTTTCTAATTGGGCGACCGCTTGGCGGTTGCGGGACGGTTCGACGACCTCGGCGATCTCGGCGGAGCCGTTACCGTAAATGTCGGCGACGACCACGACCTCGTCATCTTTTTTGCCGCTGCGGGCCAATGATCTTGTCATCGCGATCAATGCGCCTTGCGGATTTATGCTGGGGGACTCGTTCGCAAATTCAAGCCGCGTTTGAGCGTAATCGGACGGGGAAATAACGATGTCGTAATCGGACAGGGAACTCTGCGTGCGGGCAAGCATAGTTGACGAAGCTTTCTGCACCGCCATCGGCACGCCCTGCGAATTGAGCATTCCCGAAAATAAAACTGTCAGGAATGTAAGTCCGATCATAACGGACGCGAGCACGCCGACGCCGTAAGGCATGGCACGCATCAAAAGCCATTCGCGAAAGTCAGGAGCGAACGGAAGCCATGCAGATCTCTGCGTTTCCGCACGGACATTTTGTTTGATCGAATTCCGCAGAGCCGCAGAAATTTTGGGCCGGCGCATTTGCTGCAAGCCTATTCGGATCTCGCGATACTCCGAGTAATGCTGGCGGCACAACGGGCAGATGTCGAGATGAGTTTTCACGGCGGTGCTTTGAGCCTCGTCGGTCAAACCGTCGGCGTAAAGTGCAAGATCAGATTGTAGTTCAACGCATTTCATTGCTTTGATACCTATTGAGGCGAATGGCTGACTGGCCCCGGCTGCTGCCTGTTTTACGGGCAGCAACGTTTTGTCGTGACAAGGCTTTCCCCGGATCGGCGTATAGGGCGGTTTTCTTCGTCGATGTTGCTGGTCGATTCAAATAACGCCGTGAATGCTTTTCGCGGAATTCCAAACTCTCAACTCCCGTTCATTCTGACCTATCGTTGGCACCGATTTATTTAGTCTTCAAAAATGAGACCGGGGCGAGTCAGCCATCCGTTTCAATTGTCAAAAATCTTTCAGTCGTGTTAAGTGCTAAGCCCTTACTAACGTGCGGGCTTCTGCACTGGGTCAAAATATTGAGTGTTCCGCCCTTACTAACGTGCGGGCTTGTGCATTCAAAAATCCTTCAATCTTCGCCGCAGTTCTTCGCGGCCGCGTGAAATTCGCGATTTCACTGTTCCGATGCCGACATTAAGTGCGGCGGCGGTTTCTTCGTAGCTCATTCCTTCGACATCGCAGAGTATGATCGCTTCGCGGTAAACGTCAGGGATATCAAGTAAAGCTGCCTGCAGAGCGTATTCTCGTTCGTGCGAAAGAGCTTCGTCTTCGGGGCTGATCGAACGGTCGGCAAGTGTGTCGCCGATCGTCGTTTCGGAATCGCCGATCATCGCATCGAGCGAGATCGTCTGTCCGCGTCGCCGTCGTTTCCACCATCGAAAGCGGTTTCGCGATTCGTTGATGGCGATGCGAAAGAGCCAGGTTTTCAATTCCGAACGCCCTTGAAAACTCTTGATCGACCGCAAAGCTCTCAAAAAAGTGTCCTGCGTCAGATCGCTGGCCTCTTCGGCATTTTCGGTCAACCGGAAAAGCAAAGCGTAAATATCGCCGGAGTGTCGGTCGATCAGCATTTCAAAAGCCGCCGCGTCGCCTGTGCGTAATTTGTCAATAAAGAGCAATTCCTCGTTTTCTCGAACACCAAGGGGTGACGATGAGACGATGGCCGTCCCAATTTCTTCGTCGTCAAAAGTTATTGACCTGACCAAGACCATCGCCGCCTCTTAGCGTTCCCGTTTAGGAGAAGCTGTCAAATTGCCCCGTCCGCTTACTTGGCGAACTGTAATATTTAGACACCGTAAATTCCATTTTGTTCCCGAATAAAGTTAAAAACTAAAAGTTGCCAACTAAAAACCCAAAGCTAATAATTATTCGGTGTTCACTATTGACTATTCATTACCCTGTTCCTTGCTCTAATTGACGTTTTACGGTAAATTAACTCTTTTGGTAAAATTCCCGTTAACTCAACTATACAACGAACGTCAATCGGGAAATTGCAGTTTTTTTAACAATGGCAAAGAAGAGACGATTTGAACAATTACAGGCAGCCGCGGCGGCGCCTCAGGATAAGAGGATATATACCAATCCTCTTCAGGAAAAGGTTGGCGAAAGCATTGAGGATTTCGGCAAGAAGTTCGAGGGTAAGGGCAAGACGCTGCTTTACGGGCTTATCGCTTTGGTCGTTTTAGCGGCCATCGGCTTTGCGGCGATGAAGTGGAATCGGAACTCGAGCGGGGTCGCACAAACGGCTTTAGGTAAAGCAATAGAGACCTCGCAGGCACAGATCGCCGAGACACCGCCGCCCGCAGGCACGACGCAAAAGACCTTTAAGACGGAAAAGGAAAGGTCGGAAGCCGCGATCGCCGAGTTTCAAGCCGTTGCCGAGAAATTTAGCGGAGCAGTAGGCGAGAAAGCCAAGTACTTTGTAGCCGTAAATAAGCTTAATGTCGACAGGCCTGCCGCGGTCACCGAACTTGAGGGTTTATCAGGTGCGAATTCCGAGGTCGGGAAGCTGGCAAAATTTGCGCTGGCGCAGACGAGGGTTGACGATAACAAACTCGATGAAGCCGTCGCACTTTATCAGGAGCTCGCGGCCATGGACGATCCTGTTGTTGCGAAAGACACGGTCAATTTCGAACTCGCAAAAGTTTACGAGAAGCAGGGCAAGAAACCGGAAGCAGCTGACCTTTATTTCAATATTGCAAAAGCGGCCAGCGAGGCAAAGGACATGGACGACAAACCCGTCAAAATGAGCGAGACCGCAACCAGCGCCAAAGACAAGCTGAAAGCGATCGACCCCGATCGTGCCGCTCAGATCGTCGAGCCCGCGCCGGAAGCGCCTGTCGGCGGCGGCATGCCTATCAGCGTGAAGCCCAACTAGTTTCGGGGAATACCGCCGCAATCGTTGTTTCTATTCGTTGGAAATCGAAGCAGTTGTCGGACGTGAACGATCTGGAACAAATCAAGTTTATCCCGAAAACCGGCGACGGGCTGGACGAGACCTTTTTGCCCGGCGAGCCAGTCTCGATCCGTGCCTCGCCGCAGAGTTATCTTACCGCCTTAATTCTCGGAACCTTCTTTTCCGCTTTTCTTTTTTATCTCGAAATCGACCTTGCGGGAGTGATCTTGTTCGGGCTGTCCTGGGTACTGATCCCATTTTTCGCGCTTAACGACCATGTAAGTTTCGACGGCAGGCGCCTCGAGAGAACAGGCATTGTGCCGAAGATCTGGTCACGGTTAAATTCGTCGCGGCGACGGCTGAAGATCGTTGACGTCGAACAAGTCGAAACTCAGGCGATCAGGACAATAAAGCGCGGCGACAATATCCATTACCGGTATCGAACCGTGATCCGCGGCAAGGGACTGAGCATTGCGATCTCGTCCGGTGCGTCGGGCAATAATGCATATTACCGGCGGTTCATCAAAAGCATCTTGCCGCAGCTTTCCGACAACCTTCTTGATAACCGCTCGATAGAACTTCGCGATCATCTCGCCGATCCAAAGGAGACGTTGATGAGGGCGGAATTTTCACGGATCCCTGCCGCAGACGTTTTGGAAAGCTCATTAACAAGTATCGGAAAGCGCGGAAAAACCACCAAGCACGATTATGAAAGCCTGGAACTTTTTGACGACGAAAAGGCGGACGATCTGCGTAGCCTGGCGAACGAACTGCGTCTTTCGGGCTATCTGCTGCAGGCGCTCGAAGCGTTCCGCCGTGCTCTGGTGCTTAAACCCGCGGATGCCCGCTTGCTTTTTGACTTTGCCCGCTGCCTGTATTCATTTGCGGGCGTTAAGCATGACAATAGATTGGAACATCGTGCGCTGGCGGCGCTCCGATTGTCCGAGCGTCGGGCGGCCGATGACGGGGAACTACTGGTGCGTTTAGGCGAATGGTATTTCCAAATCGGCGACTGGAACCGGGCGGGGAACGCATTTCGTGATGCGCTTGAGCTCATCGGCGAGAATATTCGTACCGCACGCGGGCTCGCCGAGATAGCGCTTCGCGAAGGCAAGATAGCGCACGTTATTCATCATTTTTCGACCGCAAACCGCATAGCGGAAACTCCATCCCTGCGGCGTTGGTCCAAAACCGAAACCGACTATTTTTCACACCTAAATTCGGACGAGGAATATATGGAGCTTGAGATCAGCCGCGTGAACCTTCTTGAAGGTGTCGAGCGTTCAAAAAAGACGGCACTCAGGATCGGATTCTTTGGATTTCCGGCAATAATCGCCGGCCTAACGCTCGAAGAAACGCTGATCGTGAATGTAGGATGGGCGGTTTCGGCAGTTTCTTTGTTGGTCTGGACAGGTTTAATAATCAGCTCAACGCTGTTGTCGCAACGCATCCCATACGAAATGGTTGAGACGGATGATTGATCTCACAATCCGCTCTTTACAACATCGTGCAATCTTAATAACCCGACACAGATCCCATCATCTAAAACCGGCAAAACTGCGATCTGCGACGTTCGATCTTCCATCAGGCGAAGTGCGTCGTATGCGAGCATTTCCGGCGAAGCGGTGATCGGCGAATGGGTCATCATTTTTTCGGCAGTTAGGGAAGAAAAGTCATTAGCCCGCGTCTTTTCGATCGTTCGACGCAAGTCGCCGTCGGTGATGACGCCCAGCAGGCGGGACGTTTCGTCAACCACGTTGACCGCACCGAGCGCATGGGTTGAGATCGCCTTTACAACATCGAGCCAATTTGCGGACGGCGACACGTTGGGACTTGGGTGCATCAGTGCCCTGACGGTCAATGTCAGACGCTTGCCAAGCTGCCCGGCCGGGTGGTTAGCGGCAAAATCCTCAACGGAAAGTCCTTTCGCTTCCATTAAAACGATCGCAACGGCGTCGCCGATCGCCAGTGCAACCGTGGTCGATGCCGTCGGTGCAAGGTTCAACGGGCACGCTTCCTTATCGACAGAGGCATCTAGCGCCGCATCGGCATTTCGCGCTACTGTGGAATTTACGTTTCCGACGATGGCGATGATGGCTGAACACCGCTGTTTTAGATATGGAAGGATCGTTAGTATCTCGTCAGTCTCGCCGGAATTGCTAACTGCGATCACTACATCGTTTTGTTCGATCACCCCAAGTCCGCCGTGTATCGCGTCAGACGGGTGAACAAAAATCGCGACGGTGCCTGTGCTCGTCAGCGTCTGCGCAATTTTTTCGGCGATCGCGCCGGATTTGCCGACGCCGGCGACGATTACCTTGCCCCGGCAAGATGTGAGAATTTCTAAAATTCTGTCAATATCATCCGCATTCAGATTCGCGGCTGCGCGGTCGATGGCTGCGGACTCGAGTTTCAGAACCTCAGTAAATTTTGTGAAATGCGTGGTCACTTTAAAGATTGTATTTTGTTTGCGGTCTCGCCGCAAAACAGCTGATCGATGGATGTTATCTGAAATACAATTCAAACGCAGCAGTATCTTGTAGAATGGCTTTATGAAAAAAGGCGCGCTGATCTCGCTGACGGCCAAAGGATTCTACTGCGAAAAGGGCGATTTCTATATCGATCCGTGGCAGCCGGTGAAAAAGGCAGTTATAACGCACGCTCACGCCGACCACGCTTACTGCGGAAATCAGAGCTACCTCGTTGCAAGCGAGGGCGAGGCTCTGGCGCGTATTCGCCTCGATCCAGACGCGAAAATATCCGGCCTCCAATATGGCAAGACTATTTCGCTCAACGGCGTGCAAGTGTCTTTCCATCCCGCCGGCCACATTTTGGGTTCTGCACAAGTGCGGGTCGAACATAAAGGTGAGGTGTGGGTCCAGTCGGGTGATTATAAATTGACGCCTGACGCGACGTGCGCCGCCTTCGAACCCGTCAAATGCGATCACTTTATTACTGAGGCTACATTTGGCCTGCCGATCTATCGGTGGCCTGATCCACAGCAGGTTTTTAGCGAGATCAATGACTGGTGGCTCAGAAACGTAGAACGCGAAAAATCTTCTGTTATCTTTGCGTACGCACTAGGGAAAGCACAGCGGATCTTGAACGGCGTTGACCGAACGATCGGGCCGATCTACACGCACGGGTCAACGGAGAGATTGACGCAGGCATACCGCGAAGCGGGTGTCGATCTGCCGGATACAACTTACGTCGGAAACGTTACAAATAAGAAAGACTTTATCGGCTCGCTGATCGTGGCTCCGCCGTCGGCCCAAGCTTCTACGTGGATGAAAAGATTTGGCAGCCAATCGACGGCGTTCGCGTCGGGCTGGATGATGGTTCGCGGAGCCCGGCGGCAACGCGCCGTGGACCGAGGGTTTGTTCTCAGCGACCACGCGGACTGGCCTGAATTGATGAAAGCGATCCGGGCGACCGAGGCTGAGACCGTTTATGTGACGCACGGGTTTGCCGCCGAGGTTTCCCGTTGGCTCAACGAAACAGGGATGAATGCAGTTCCGCTAAACACCAAATTTGTCGGCGATGATGCCGTTGAGCCCAACGAAGAGGTAGAAGGAATGATGCAATGAAACTTTTCACGGAGCTTTACGTCGAACTCGATCAGACAAACAAGACCAACGAAAAGGTGGAGGCGATGCGGTTCTATTTCGAGCACGCAGCGCCGCATGATGCAGCGTGGGCATTGTATTTTTTATCGGGCCGCAAACCGCGCCAGATCGTCCCATCAAAATTCCTGCGGGAATGGTCGCTTGAACTGTCGGGTATCCCGGAATGGCTCTTTATGGAATCGCGCGACACCGTCGGTGATGGTGCCGAAACGATCGCACTGTTAATGCCAAGTGCGAACGAGATCGACGAAACGCCGCTACACATATTGGTCGAGGAAAAGCTCCTTCCATTGCGCGGTTCGGATAAAGAGACTCAAAAAAAGGCCGTAACCACGGCCTGGTCGCGAATGAACTATTCGCAGCGCCTCGTCTATAACAAGCTCATTACGGGAGCGTTTCGCGTTGGGGTTTCTCAGTTACTCGTTGTGCGTGCTCTGTCGCAGCTTTCGGAACTGCCCACTGATATCATCGCGATGAGGCTAATGGGTGAATGGTCGCCCTCGGCAGTGTTTTTCGAGAAACTGCTCGATTCCCATCGAGACACCGACGAAACACCGATCGCTCGTCCCTTTCCGTTTCATCTGGCCCATCAACTCGATGGTGCGGCCGACGGTCTCGGAAAGATGTCCGATTGGCAGGCCGAATGGAAATGGGACGGCATCCGTGCTCAAATAATTAAGCGCAAGGATGAGGTTTTTATATGGTCGCGCGGCGAAGACCTAATGACTGAGCGATTTCCTGAGATCGAAACGGCAGCTCGTAAACTGCCGAATGGGACGGTTCTCGACGGCGAATTACTGCCGTGGCGCGACGGCCGCGTTTTACCTTTCACCGAAATGCAGCGCCGGATCGGACGTAAAAATCTATCTGGGAAGATACTTAGCGAAGTGCCGGTGATCTTGCAATGCTACGACCTTTTAGAGTACGAGGGTAGAGATATACGGGCATTCGAGTTTAAAACTCGACGCGAATTCCTCGAGAAAACGGTCGATAACTTGAGTGACGAAAGCCGTGCGATATTTCGGCTTACGCAGTCGGTTGAAGCCGGAAGCTGGGAGCAGCTTGCCAAAAAGCGGGAACTAAGCCGAACTCTCGGCGTCGAGGGTTTTATGCTAAAACATCGCGACTCACCTTATCGCGTTGGCCGGCATCGCGGCGATTGGTGGAAATGGAAGATCGATCCGCTCACTGTCGATGCGGTTCTAATATACGCCCAAAAAGGCTCGGGCAAGCGTTCGAATCTTTTCACCGATTATACCTTTGCTGTTTGGAAAGGTGACGAGCTGGTGCCGATCGCAAAAGCTTATTCGGGGCTGACCGACGCCGAGATAAGAAAGGTGGACAGGTTCGTCCGCGATAATACTGTGGAAACTTTCGGCCCCGTGCGAAGCGTGAAGCCGCAGCTCGTCTTTGAGTTGGCATTTGAAGCTATCCAACGATCGACGCGTCACAAATCAGGCGTCGCGGTAAGGTTTCCACGAATATCTCGTTGGCGCGACGATAAAACTATCAAAGATGCCGATTCGATCGAAACGATCCAGAACATGCTGGACGCATACCAAACTACAGTGAAATGAAAAACGATCGGCCAGTAAATGACGTCTCCAATCTCGCTGCGAACCGTTATCCGCATTTCAAATTGACCGTGGAACCGTTCGCGCGAATTCTCGCTACGCGACGCGTCGAAGATGACGGCGACGAATACTTCGGCGCATTCCTGACGAAAACCGCGGTTCGGATCCTGATAGATTTCATGCACGGGACGTTCAAGCTCCGCACATGCGATATTCGGATCGACGGCACCTTTCCCATGCCGTGCACGCAATTTTATAGACGCCGATGCGTCGCACCGTGTGTGAATCGTTTGTGCGGACACGATGAGTATCTAACGCTGGTGGGACTGGCGCGGCTTTTCATCTCGAACCAGCGCGGTTCGCTACGAACGGCGGTTGCAGAGATCATCGATAAATTTGCCGCCGAGCTGGAATTTGAAAACGCAGCAAAGTATCGCGACATTCTGCACGCTGTCGAGAGATATTGGAACAACGATCGACTGCAGGTCTGGCTGGATGATGCGGTCGACACGTACGGCGTAGAAGATACGGCTGACGGCTGCAATATCTTTCTCGTAACGCATCGCGGCCGGAGCGTGCTCGGTCGCAAAGTTTTTGCTGTTCCGCGCGAGGAGCTCGAGTCGTCCGATGAGGCACTTGCCCAAGTCATCGATTCGTTCTACCTTTATCACCTGCCAAAGGAGATCAGAGTGTCGCGCGATTTCTACGGCCGCGCCGAGCTTAGCAAAAGTCTCACCGCGCGTTTTGGCCGTTCGGCGAGGATTTCGGTGGCTAACCCGAGATCAAAAGGCATCAATGCTTATCGCGGCCTAATGCTTAGTCACGATGAACACGAGCTAGACCGCGCGAAACTGACCGCGTCGCCCGACATCATATCGTCAAAGCTCGAGATCATCTTCGATCTAAAAATACGACCGAAGCGGATAGAGGCTTTCGATGTGGCGCATATCTCAGGCACCGGCTTTGTGGCGGCTGCCGCAGTTTGGGAAAACGGCCGCTTTTTGTCGGAAGAGTATCAATTTATTTTATCGGAAGAAACGAGCGAACTCGCGGCTCTCGCCGACGGTGTGTGTCGTTCGCTGATCGAGCCGAGCAGAAAGCGGCCTGACGTTATCCTATTGGATGGGGGCAAGAGTCAGTTAAACAAAGTACTGAAAGCGTTAGCCGGTCGCGAAGATTTACCCATGGTCATCGCTGCGGTCAAACCTCGCGGCAAGCACGGTTCGATCGCTGCTTTTCTCCGTCAAGACGGGGAACCGATCACGTTTGACGTCGATTCACCCGCACACGCGACCCTTCAACTCCTCCGCGACGAAGCCCACGACCTCGCCAACCGCATCCATCGCGACTACCGCGAAATGATGCCCTTTTACGAGGCCGAAGGCTTTGATAAACCGCTCATCGTTCCACTCAGAGTTCACGCGGATAACGGCGGTGCAGAAGATCTGATCCCGATCGAAGCGCGGTAGCCGAACTTATTCCACTTTAACAAAATCAGTCCCTGTCCGTCCGAACGTTTCAGGATGATACATCTCTTCCGCTTTGGCGGGCGGGACGACGAAATGGCCCGGTGTTGTGGCACGTGTCACATACGAATAGTTATAAACGCCTTCCCACAGCAGTGACGCGAATGCCTCGGCGCGTTCATCGCGGAAGTTTTGATGCTCAAACCAATACTGCCGCCACCACCAAGAGCCGTAGCCGTATGATCTGCTGCCGTATTCGAGCACGGAAGTATTACCGCCTTGATCTGCCGGAATCGCCTCGGTCGTAGCTAGTTCGGGATTGAGTATCTCAAGCCCCGCTGGCAGGGGATCAACCAGCGCGACGTGATAGCGCCGTGCCTGGGCGACCATCGTCAGGCGAATGCGAACACGGGCACCGGATTTGATCGTCCAACTTCCATCGGGGTTTTGCTTGACATCGTCCTTGTCATCGACCGCTTCATATTTTCGCAAAACCGTAAAGCCGTAATCTGCCGGTTCGA
>JBKJJR010000050.1:0-5736 GCA_046597835.1 Pyrinomonadaceae bacterium | reverse complement strand
ATTTGCGGAGCGAAATGTGTGGGCGAGACAAAGCCGATATTATGACAGCCGCGCTCCTGCAGTTCGAGCATCATTTCGGCGAGGCGTTCGTGAGTTATTTCGTTCTTTTTCTGCTGCTTCCAGGTTTGCGAGATCTGATAGTTTTGGCAATAGACACAGCGCAGATTGCAGTTGCCGAAGAAGATGTTGCCGGCGCCGTTTGGGCCTGACAGGCACGGCTCTTCGCCAAAATGCGCGGTGTAAGACGAGACGATCGGCAGGCGGCCTGAATAGCACGCCGCGATCTCGTCCTTTTGACGATCATTGCCGCAATCCTTTGGGCAGACGGTGCAGGACGCAAGCATTGCCTCGAGCTGCTCGACCCTTGCGGCGAGCTTGTTTTCATTGAAGAGTTTCAGGTATCTCGGCGTCATCTTTCACCTTTAATTTTGCGGCGTTCATTCCCTTAAAGCGGCCCCTGCTCGAATATTTGCTGATGATGTGTTTCGGCGCGACTTTACGTGCGAGCTCCCATGTAAAATCCATTTCGGCGTTGACGGTCGCGGTCGCCATCCGCGTCTCTTTGAGCATTAGCAGACTGCCCCAAAACAGACACATTATGCCCGTGATGCCGATCGGTATCGGCAGCCAGCGGTAATAATTGAAGATCGCCGCGATGGCGATCGTAACGCTGGTGAGCACGAACATTCCGAGGCCGTAATAGAACGCCGCCATCGCACGCTGGAGGATGCGCGAGCGGCTCGTCACTTTGTCGAGCAGATCGACGATCACCTCGACGCGCTTGTCGTAAAGCGGCACATCATTTTTGTCTTCGAGATAGATCAGGCCGCTCAGACGCTCTTCGAGCTGGCGAACACGGTCGATGACGCGGCCCAATCGCGTCGAGGTCGAAAGCACAAGCGAACCCGTTGCCGAGATCAGCAACGCGGGCGTAACCATCGCGGTGAGGAACTCAAGTGTGGAATTCAGCGCGTCTGGGTTTATTAATTCGCCGGCCATATTAAGAATTTACACCACAAAGGCACAAAGCGCACAAAGACTGAGAAATTCGGTTCCCGCTTTGTGTCCTTTGTGCCTTTGTGGCGAAAATCTTTTACGCGGCTCGTTTCAATTCGACCGGCGGCCGTTCCGTGTCGAAGATGCGGATCTTCGTCGCCCAACCGAGACGCTCAAAGAGTCGGATAGTGATCCAGTTCATATCAAATTGATACCATTGCAGGCCGTGGCGCGCCGATGTGGGAAAGGCGTGGTGGTTATTGTGCCAGCCTTCGCCAAAGGTGAGGATCGCGACGAACCAGTTATTGGTCGATAGATCGCCCGTGTCGTGCGGGCGTTTGCCGTAAATATGCGAGAGCGAATTGACGAACCACGTCGTGTGCCAGCCGACCACTACGCGTCCAAAAACGCCCCAGATGACCATCGTCCATCCGCCGATCGCGAAAAGTACGCCGGCAGAAATAATTATCGGGATGTAAAAGAATCTCGAGATCAAAACCTGACCTTTATCTTTTAGAAGATCCGGAACGTATTTCTTCATCGTCGCCGCGTCGTGATCCTGAGACTTTCCCCATAGGACCCATCCGATCTGCGGCCACCAAAATCCCGTCTGTGCCGAGTGCGGATCCTTGTCCGAATCAACAAACGCGTGATGAATGCGGTGCGTCGCGACCCACTTGTCGGGCGGGTCCTGCATCGACATCGCGCCGAGAGCGGTCAGCGTATATTCGAGCCATTTGGGTGACTGAAAACTACGGTGCGTCAGCAAACGATGCCAGCCCAAACCGACTCCGAGGCTGCCGACGATCCAATTTCCGATTATCAGTGCAGCGAAATTCTGCCAACTGAACGTAAAAAATACAGGAATCGCCAGTAAATGAAAGGATGTGACTATCGCAACATTTTTCCAGTTAAAACCGGTGCGGGGCTTTTCAAAATTGAGGACGTTTTGCATTAACAATTAAATGACAAGCTAAAATAGGACAGCTTTAGAGTAACAGGTCGGAGCGAAGGAGTTTGTAATAGATTTGTCAGAACAAAAAATGCGGAGGCCTGAGCATAGGCAAGGGTTTAATACGCAGGTTACGGTTGAGTGTTACGCCCTTACTAACGTGCGGGCTTCTGCAACTCGGGCAAAAATATTTCCGCCATCATACATCTCGCGCTTCCACCGCCTATGGTCTCGATCGTCGGGATCGGGATCGGAAGCAGCTCGCAATACTTTTCCAAGATCGATATTTGGTCTTTTCTAAACGAATCAAAAGCACTTTGGGATTGCACTAAAAATAGCCTTCCGTTCTCGCCCGAAACCGCCAGCATATTGCCCGCAAATTTGTTCATCTGTTCAAAACTTATATCAATAATTGCGAGGCCATGCCGCTTCAAAGACTCAATGACTGTTTTCTTTTCCTCAGCGTTTGTAACGCTTTCAAGACAAATCACGGCGAAACCAACACCGATGCACATCATTACATTAGTGTGATAGATCGCACGGCCTTTAGCATCGATAGCCCGGAAACTTATCGGTGTATAACCCAAAGTTTGCGAAACCTCATCGAATAGCGATGCATCGGTGCGCGGTGAAAGACATGCGTAGGCAACTTTGTTTACATGGTCAAACAGGATGCTTCCGGTGCCTTCAAGAAAGCGGCCTTCGCTTTCGAAATGCGAAAGGTCAATGATCTTTTCGATCCGAAATTCTTGGCCGAGAGTTTCAAAAATATCCATTCGCCGCTCGCTGCGTCGGCTCTCGGCACACAACGGGTAGAGAATGACAGTTCCGTCCGCGTGAAACGTAACCCAGTTATTTGGAAAAACAGCATCAGGTTTTGCCGGCTCGTTTGTGTCGTCAAAAACCAAAACATTGACGCCTTTCGAATACAAAGTTTCGACAAATCGGTCAAACTCCGCAAGAGCGAGTTGTTTGACAGTATTTTCTTCTCCGTCGTCCGCTTTGCTCTGAAATTCATTCGATGCGGCGGTTTCTGCGTTGTATTTGAAATTCTGTGGGCGGATTAAGAAAATATTTTGGGTGGACTGCATGATTTTGCGCGAGAATTATTACTTCCAGAGCAACTGCAAACCGTCAGACTGGAACTTGGCAAACGCAGGGTCGCCGCTAACCAGAATCATGTCATGCTGTATCGCTTGCCAGATCAGCATTCGGTCGAAAGGGTCTTTGTGAGATGGTTCGGTGAGGTCGCCGTAGCTCGCAGCTTCTTCAGGCATTAAAGGCAGATGCTCGATCCCGGCATTATTGGCAGCCATGATAAGATCGTCATTCCACCCTAATTCTAGCTTGCCGATTCGAACTTTTATAGTAATTTCCCATAAACTGATCGCGCTGACGAATACTTGATTTGATTTGTTCTCAATCGTCCGGCGAGCGAGAGATGGAAGCTTGGAAAGTTCCGAAACGGTCCAAAGAAAGGTGTGCGTATCGAGAAGAAGTCTCATTTTTTACCGAGATCGATAAACTCTTCTTCAGTCATCTTAAAATCCGGTGCAAAGACAACTTTCATTTTGCCTTCGAGAAGCCCCAATTTTCGTTTACCAGGTTTTTTTGAAGTGGAACTATTCATGGGAACGAGCTTTGCGACCGGCTTTTTTTTCTTGCCATATAGGACCCCAATGCTCTCGCCCTGCTGCACTTTTTCAAGTACTTCAGAAAAATGGGCTTTAAATTCTCCGACGGGTAAACTTTTCACGGTATTATGTTAACACATGTTCTTGACAAGTTGACAAGAATCATTCAGGTGCAGTTCGATCGCCATCGAAGAACTGACGTATTGGGGGAAGATAGACCGAGAACAATATACCACCTGTCAGGATGGAACAGACATAGGAGATTGTCACAGTCCACTCTGACATCACCACAGGACCCAAGAACGGCGACAGAATCACTCCAATGATATTTGTAATTACAAACGTCTCGCGTCCCCATGCGCGAAAGAAGAACAAGCCGACTGATCCGACGATCATGGCTAGTAGCCCGGCGAAACCAAAAATGATTATAGCCCAATCAAATTGAGTTGGTTCGGCCTCAGCCTGTGCAGCGACATACTCGGCCAAAGCCGGTGGAAGTTGCCCTTGTGTAGTCAGTGTCGACACCACGCAAACGAACCCAAGAAGCCACCAAAGCAAAAGAAGACATCTGAGTGTGAGCTTTGACATTGTAATAGGCGACTAATTAGCAAACGCGAGGCTTCGTTGCCTGAGTTTCATCGAATTGCTATGCCGATTTGGCCAATATAATGGCGATTGATTTGATTGTAAAGAATATCCCGCTGTTGGGTGTGAACCCAGTTTCCAAAAATCATTCCCATCTTTTATTTCAATCTGCCCGCAACTACTTTGTGCAGTGTGCTTGCAATGTAGGTTTGATACGGCATTCCTTCTTTGGCCGCGCGGGCTTGGATCTTTTCGAGATCGCGCGAGGAGATACGGATATTGATGCGCTTATCTTTTTGAAGCGTGTTGTAAGCCGTTTCTTCCAACTTCCGCTTTTCGCCACGGACATTCTGAATGCTCTCAAACTCGCCCGCTTCAAAATCCTGCAAGATTTGAAGTTCTTCTTCGTCAAACTGCATTTTGTTCTTTTTCATTTCAAATACTCCCGTGTTGCTTTTCGGCTTGGAATGATTGTCTTGAGAAAACGCATTCCTCCGGTTTTAATGTAAGGGACAAGCCATACATAACCGTCAAGATCAAGGACTATCATGTTCTGGCCCGGATAACGATTACGATTAGGATGCCGGATTACATCGAGAACAGCGCCGTTTTGGATATAAACTAGAACTTCCTCAAAACTGATGCCACGTAAGATCTCGAGCATCTCGTTCTTTTCATCATTCCAGTCAAATACACTCACGAGTAAATATTACCATATGTGTGCCTTTTGTCAACACTTAGTCCGCGAACGCGACGCTGAGTTGTTTTAATTTCAACGAATCGCTCGTGTCGATGTTGTCAACGCTTTCGCGGTTGATGTAGTTGTAAAGTATGTCGCGCTGTTGCGGGACGAAGCCGGCTTCGCGGATCTGGTAGCGGAGGTCGCGTTCGTTGGCTTCGTTGTCCGCACCGGCGGCGGAGACGACGTTTTCTTCGATCATGATCGAGCCCATGTCGTCGGCACCGAATCGCAGGGCGGTTTGGCCGAGTTTTAGGCCTTGTGTTAGCCATGATGCTTGGATATGGTTGATATTATCGAGAAAGAGACGTGAGACGGCGAGCATTTGCAGGTAGTCGATGCCGGTCGGTTCTTCCTTGATCTTACGGCCAAGCGCTGTGTTTTCGCGTTGGAACGTCCACGGGATGAATGCCGTGAATCCGCCGGTCTCGTCCTGCACCTCGCGGACACGCTGAAGATGCCGGACGCGGTGTTCGATCTTATCGCCGATGCCGAACATCATCGTTGCTGTCGAACGCAGGCCGACCTTGTGAACGGCACGCATCACGTCGAGCCATTCCTGCGTGTTGCATTTTGTCGATACTCGCGCACGGACCTCATCATCGAGAATCTCGCCGCCGCCGCCGGGCATTGAATTGAGCCCCGCGTCCTTAAGGCGCTGCATGATCGTGACGTAGTCGAGTTTCGAGATCAGCGAGATATTGTGAATCTCAGGCGGCGAGAAGCAATGCAGTTGAAAGTTTGGGTACCTCGCGTGCAGAGTGCTCAACAATTCCTCATACCATTCGATATTAAAATCTGGATGCAGGCCGCCCTGCATCAGCACGCCG
>JBKJJR010000362.1:0-4663 GCA_046597835.1 Pyrinomonadaceae bacterium | reverse complement strand
GGGGCAAACTTTCGATTCAAGATGTGAAAGGCTTAAAAGCCATTTCTTGTAATTGCTATAAGATCATTTCAAAAGGCGATCCAAATTACGAAGCCGTCGCGAGTAAGGCCAAGAACTGATTTCCACACCAGATTACGAGCGCGTGAACTCACCTTTAGCGTCCTATCACACTAATTTAGTGTTTTATCGCACTATAGGTATCTATTTGTGCCGTTTTGATGTACTATGTGCGGTAGCGCACTGACTGACATTTTTTATAGGCTTATCTTAAAGGAAGTCCTGTGGATCTATAACTTAATACATTTAATTTCACGGACAAGAAAGAACAATGGGAATGCGGCACAGGCCGCAGCTTTGGCAGGTGATGCTGCTATCGATGGATGCTTGGGACAACTCAGGCATCCGTCATTTCAATCTATTTAGGAGAGGACAAAATGCCACGAGACTCAAACGCACACCCCGCTCAAAAGAATCATTTGCTTGCCGCTCTGCCGGCAGAAGAATTCGGCCGAATAGTTGACCAGCTCGAACCCGTCTCGCTCAAACTCGGCCAGGTGATGCACGAAAGCGGTGTGCAGATGAATTATGTCTATTTTCCAGCGACTTCGATAATTTCTCTGCTCTATATCATGGAAAACGGTGCAACCG
Source organism: Pyrinomonadaceae bacterium (assembly GCA_046597835.1). GTDB lineage: Bacteria > Acidobacteriota > Blastocatellia > Pyrinomonadales > Pyrinomonadaceae > OLB17. The sequence goes on along the minus strand of JBKJJR010000362.1, from coordinate 4,015 downwards.
CCGAGATCGGCGTGGTGGGCAATGACGGCTTACTGGGCGTTGAACTGTTTATGGGCGGCGAGACAGCGACCAATAGGGCGGTAATCCAAAGCGCGGGCGAGGCTTTCAAAATGAATACAAAGTCAATGAAAGCAGAATTCACGCTTGGCGGAGTGTTTCAAAAAATACTGCTGCGCTACACACAGGCATTAATAGGACAGATCTCACAGACGGCAGTTTGTAACCGCCTCCATACGGTTGAACAGCAGCTTTGCCGCTGGCTGCTGCTTAGTCACGACCGTCTTGACACGGATAAATTGGTAATGACACACGACCTTATCTCAAATATGCTCGGCGTCCGCCGCGAAGGAGTGACGCTGGCCGCTCAAAAGCTGGCGCAGAGAGGCTTGATAAAAAATGATCGCGGGGCCATCACGGTGATTAACCGTATTGGATTAGAAGACGCCGTCTGCGAATGTTACGAAGTCGTCAATACCGAATACAACCGTCTCCTTGGACGTCGGATGTCCCGATCATTTGCATCGGGGGCATGATGGCAGGATTTATTTTTCAATTGTGCGAAGGCGCACTGAATGCGTCTTACGGAACTGCTCTAATGAATCTAAGCCCGAGTCAATTGGAAACTAAATGAGTGCACTCACCAAAACGAGCACTCAGTAACCGCTAAAGTTATTCAAGTCCGATAGACGGAGGCGGTTTTATATCGACAATTAATACTGATAGCTAACGCTATGTGGAAGGACGGCTTGTTAAGGGTGAGCCGTCCTTCGTTTTTTAAACGTTCCCGGCGATCATTGGACTATTTTTTTAGGAGATCACGCTTTGACCAATTTGGCCCCAAACAAGTGCGACCGCTGCAGCGGCAATGCTGTAAAGCATCTTGATTGCGGATTGCTGATCGCGGATGCATTAGCCGACGGCGGCCGTATTTCCAACATGCCTTATATGGCCCTTCACCTTAACCTTTGCCATTCGCATCTCAACGCCGCCAACGTGATCTATGTCCATTATAAGGAATATGATCTTGGCTGCTGTTTAATTTCTTAAAATATACAAACTGAATTTTAGAATGCGGCGTAAGGCAAGGGCTAAGACAAAGAAATTTGAGGTCAGGCATCGACGCCGCAATTCACAGTTCGGGTCGCAGGCCCCAACAATTTATTAAGGCATGGCCACACCCATTCTGCACCTTGGGGCGTCGAGTCTTATTTGTGGCGGTAGGTGATGCGGCCTTTTGTCAGGTCGTAGGGCGAGAGTTCGATGTCCACCCTGTCGCCCATCAATATGCGGATTCGGTTGCGGCGCATCCTGCCCGAGATGGTAGCGAGGACCATGTGGTCGGTATCGTTTATCTGTACTTTGAAAAATGCGTTGGGCTGTTTATCTACGACGACGCCGCCCATTTCGATCAATTCTTCTTTCATAATCTGATTTCCTTTTGGAAAGCGTTGCCCCCGGCCATGGGTGTTAACCGGAGGCAACGACTACACTCGCGAGAGCGTTGATATTTAGTAACGCGAACCGCCACCGCTGCGTTCTTCGCGGGCTTTCGCCTCATTAACTTTGAGGTTGCGCCCTTCGACCTCTTTTCCGTCAAGGGCGGCGATGGCTGCTGTGGCCTCTTCAGCGCTCGACATTTCGACAAATGCAAATCCGCGCGATCGGCCTGTTTCGCGATCCTCGATAAGGCTGGCCGACACTACGGTGCCTGATTCGCCGAACATCGTTTCCAGATCCTGTGCCGTTGTGTTGAATGAAAGATTTCCTACGTAAAGTTTCGTTGACATTAAATTATTTACCTTTGCCCACGGGGGCGTTAAAGAAGTGTCGAATCGAATAGCTTCGCAGAAAAACGGTACGACGAAGGGTCGGGTTCGGATGCTCAAAAAATCACGAGCGACTTCTGTTATTAAAAAAACCCGCTCTCAAACCTATCCAAAAACCGTCTTTGACGAGCGCACCGCAAGCGGCGCGAGAGTAGGACTATCAATATTAAGATGCACCTTTTCGCTCACAGTTGCAAACTGAAACCGAGGGCTCCCGCAGATCCGTCAGCGATATTGAAGAACCCGGAGTACTGACTCGATCTGCGGTCATTGAAGTAGCACGATGCCGTTGATGCACCTGAATCGGTCGAAACATAAAATTCGGTTGACGAGATAGACGCTAATTGAATCGAAGATCTCATCGAGGCTGGTGTTGCGGAACGAATCGGCCCGCCTCCGATCCCTTTTGGGATGTGTCGCCAAATAGCGTCCGCGAGAGTGTTATAATGCGTCGCCCCAACGGCTCTTATACGCGACCGAATGCCCCAAAAAGCTCACTGGGTATCCCGTTAGCGTCCGCGGAGATTTTTGAGAATGAAAAGGAGAAATGATGTCGATCGACGACGCATTGTGCCATCTTCCGAATCACGCCGCGTCACGCCACCCCACCCTCAAAACTCTAGCCAACGCCGTCAAGACTTGCGCTTTACAGACATTTCAAGTACTATGCTTACTTGCTGACGAGAGCTGGAACACGTAGAAGTGGGTTTCGCACCCACTTTTTATTTTGCGTGATGGAATAATGGACAAGCATTTGATAACCGAACGTATTGAGAATATCGCCGCCCAGGTCGCCCGTGCGAACGGCATCGAACTCGTCCATATCGAGGTTGCAGGCACAAAACGCGACGCCGTCATTCGGCTATATATTGACAAGGACGGCGGCGTTACACTCGATGATTGCTCGCTTGTTTCGCGCGGCGTCGAGGAAATACTCGATGCTGAGGATTTTATCCCGTCCCGGTATGTGCTCGAGGTTTCGTCGCCGGGAATTGAGCGTCAGCTTTATTCGCTGAGCGATTTTGTTAAATTTACCGGCCATTTGGCAAAGGTAAAATTGAAGACTGAGATCGACGGGCAGCGGACTTTTGTCGGGACGATAAATGAAGTCGATGGGGACAAAATAAGTTTCGACGACCGGACGCGGGGACAGATGATATTCGGTTATCCCGATGTCGAAAAAGCAAATTTGAAGATCGATCTTTTAAAGGAATTTGGGCCAAAGGCCGGCTAGGCATTATGTGTAAACGATTGAGTGTAGGGGAGTTATGACAGCACCAGCATTATCATCCATCGGGCAGAGTATAGAGATCTTGTGTACTGAGCAGGGGCTCGACCGCGACATGGTGATCGAGGCGATGAAGGACGCCGTGCGCGCCGCCGCCCGCAAACAATTTAAGGCCAAGACGGGCGACAGCGTTCAGGTCGAGTGGAATGCCGAGGACCAGGATCTGGAAGTTTCGGCGGAAAAAACCGTTGTTCAAAATGTCGAGGACCCGTTGACCGAACTATCGCTCGAAGATGCTCAGGAAATGGCGGGTGATGAAGTTGAGATCGGTGACATGCTTCTAATACCGCTCAACCGTGAGGATATGGGCCGCATTGCCGCCCAAACCGCCAAGCAGATACTCGTCCAAAAAGTGCGCGAGGCCATCCGCGAAAAAGTTTACGATGAATATGTTGACCGCAAGGGCGAATTGATCAACGGCATGGTCAAGCGTTTCGAACGCGGCGATATGATCGTTGATCTTGGCAACAACCTGGAAGCGATCGTTCCAAAATATGAACAATCGCGCGGCGAGATGTGGAATCAGGGCGAGAGAATCCGCGTTGTGATCGTCGATGTTTCCAAAGAGCAAAAAGGCCAGCAGATCAAATGTTCTCGTGCTTCGTCCGAGCTCTTAAAACGGCTCTTCGAGATGGAAGTTCCTGAGATCTATGACGACACGGTTGTCATAAAATCGGCCGTTCGGGAACCGGGCGACCGTGCAAAGATCGCCGTTACGTCTAACGAAAAGGACGTCGATCCAGTCGGCGCGTGCGTCGGTATGAAGGGCTCGCGTGTGCAGGCGATCATTAAAGAGCTTCGCGGTGAAAAGATTGACATTATCGAGTGGTCGGACGAGCCTTCGGTGTTTGCTGCGAACGCGCTTTCACCGGCCAAGGTTTCGCAGGTGCGCATCACCGAC
>JBKJJR010000220.1:0-5119 GCA_046597835.1 Pyrinomonadaceae bacterium | reverse complement strand
AAATGACGACGCATTGCCGCATACGGCAACCAGCAACACCGGCGTGTGGAATTCAGGCAGTCTCAACCCCGGCTCGACCTTCAGTTTCACCTTTAACAATCCCGGCGACTTTCCCTACCACTGCAACCTGCATTTCTTTATGTCGGCGAACATCACCGTATTAGGCCCGTCGCCCACGCCGACCTTTACTCCGACAGCCGCCGCGACAGACACACCGACGAATACACCGACGAACACGCCAACGAATACTGCAACGGCAACCGCGACCGATACGCCGACGAACACTCCGACGGCTTCGGGGACTCCGGCGATCAGTGGGACTATCACATACGGCAATGCGGTTTCGGGGCCGACGCCTCCGCGTTTTGTTTCGGGTGTTCTATTGAGCGCGGCAGGTTCGCCCAATGTCTCGGCGACGAGCGATTTTCCGGGCGGTAATTATACGCTTACGGGATTTGGTTCGGGTTCCTATACGGTTACGCCGACAAAGACCGGCGGCGTAAACGGCATTTCGTCGTTCGACGCGGCACGGATCGCACAGCACGCCTCGGGCACAAACACTTTGACCGGCAATGAGCTGGTCGTTGCCGATACCAGCAACAACGGACAGGTCACGTCGTTCGATGCGGCAAAGATCGCTCAATACGTTTCCGGCGGCACACTGATACCGCCAAATGTCACCGGAACATGGAGATTTATCCCCGTAAACAGGAATTACGCATCGGTCACATCCGGCCTCACAGGCGAAGACTACGTTGCCCTGCTAATGGGCGAAGTCTCCGGCAACTGGGCCAATACCGGTTCGACGCCGACGAACACGCCTACATCTACACCGACCAACACGCCGACGAACACGCCTACCTCAACTCCGACGCCACCGCAGTTAACTGTGCTGTACGATAAGTTGGGTGGGCCTGGAAATTGGGGGTTTAATGAGGGTAGCAATACGCATCGTTTGCTGTTTGATGAGTTAGATGAGCTAAATGAATTCCAGGTTACTACGCTATTTAACGATAGCTTTAATACCAGTGGCACAGTGACACTTAGAAAGATTGAATTGGCTGCCGCATACTATGTAAATACTACAGGACAAAATTTACCAATATCTAACCTTATAAATTGTAAATTAAAAATATGGGATAGTCAGATTTCAGGCTTCTTTGTGAATGCTGTTACACCTTCATTGGTTAATTTGAGTCCAGGATCCTTTGTGAATGTTGAATCAATTGCTACTTTTGGTCCGACAACTGTTTACAAGCTAGGATGGGATAACCTGTCTGTACAGCTTCCGGGAAACAGGGAAATAGAGATATCAGTTCAGTGTCCTGTTAATGGCGCAGCAGAGAATATTTTTGCAACAGCGGAATCTTTCATTCAGCCACATACTTTTACAAGATTTGCTAGCAGGGCGTTTGGAGGTAGTCAAACCAACTTACAGATCAGTAATGTGAGTTCGTGTGTAAAGCTATATGGAACAATTAACTAAGACGAATAAGAAATTCGGGGTCAGACCGGCGTTATTGCGATTCTGACAATTTTCGCAGGATCATCTTAGCGGAAAATGGCGGCGGCAAGCCCATAGACGCAAAGTTAAGCACGTTAGCTATATGCTTCAAAGGATTTATGTCCCGTTGGGACAAACGTAAATAGCCCACCGATTCATCGGTGGGATCGGTCCAATACAAAAACGCAGTCCCGTAGGGACGGCTGAAAATGGGGTGATTTGAAGATTCATTCGTCCCCACGGGACTCGAAACAATGGTCACACCATACCCAGCGATGAATCGCCGGGCTATTATCAGATGTCCCTACGGGACGGTAAAGCCCTTAAGACGAATACTTTATAACCTTAACTTGCGTACCTATGGGTCAAGCCCCCTTCCAGACTGTTCAAAAGTGACATTCAGGGACTAATTCAACTTGCTCAATATTCAAGGCCAAAGGAAAGATCCAGGTAAAAACAGACAGTCAAAAAGGCGGCCTTGTCTCAATCATAGCCTGCCCATTTCAGAAAAAATGATTTTCCGATTTTCACGAAGTCTGATATAATGATTTTATGGAAAAGATAATTGCTAATGTTAATGAAAAAGGCGTAGTTACTCTTCCTTTAGCCTCTAGAAAGCGGATAGGAATGACTAAAGGCGGGCAAGTACAGATAAAGGTTACTGACGAAGGGTTACTGGTAATCCCAGTAGCATCTTTTCCGGTTGAGATATACTCCGACGAAAAACTAAAGCAGTTTGCAAGCGAAGAGAAAAAATTAGAAAAGTTTAAATTTTAGTGAAGATATTCCTTGATGCTAACATTCTTTTTTCTGCCTCAAAGGATGGTTCGATCCTAAGAAACTTTCTTGTTTTTTTAGTCAGCAAAAAACATCATTTAATTACAAATCAATTCGCGGCGGAAGAGGCCGTCAGAAATATCCTGGCGAAAGAATTTTCGAGCGAAAGTGCCCTTGTCTTGCTGCTCGGAAGCGTTACTTTTTGTAACATTTTAAGCGGTGACCATATCGCTGGGTTAGCCGAAAAAGATCAACCTATACTGCGTGGAGCACTTGGCTGTCGATGTAATTATCTCTTAACAAGCGATCTAAAGGATTTTGGCAAATATATGAAAAAAAATAATTTCGGTATCATTATAGGAACGCCTGAGCATCTGGCAAACTATCTAAAACTGGCAAAGCGATAAACCCCGTCCAAGCCGCCAGAAAATTCAAGTCTGCCCTTGACGGAAAAAGTTTATCGGGGCAACAATCACCCGTCGTTTGGCATCGAAAATATGGGTTAATTTTGCAGATCAGCATCGTCATTTATGAAGAGTTCGTTCAGGTTTGTTTCATTCCAATTATTACTTTTGTCGTTAGCGTTAGCTGCGGTCGTTGCCGCGCAGAAAGCGACTCCGACTCCGCCTGTTTCTGACGACTCTGGGCCGACAAAGGTTTTTGAGGTACGTCTTCCTGTTACCGTAACGCAAAAGAAAAATCTCGTCAGCGGGTTGACACGAGGTGACTTTGCCATTTTTGAGGACGGCGTTCCGCAGGAAGTAACATTCTTCTCAAGCGAAAAGTCGAACCCTCCTGTTTTTGTCGGTGTATTAATGGACACCTCGCCATCTGCGGCCGGCAAGATGAAGTTTTCAAAGGAAGCGGCGAAGAATTTTATCTACACCGTTATCCAGCTGCGAAAGGATAAAGCGGCTTTCATGACCTTCGACCACGAGGTCACGCTCAGGCAGGATTTTACGGATAAAATGGATCTGCTCGACCGTGCGGTCGATAAAGTCAACAAAGCCGGTTCGCAAACGGCACTGTATGACGCTGTGTGGCAATTTGCAGACGAAAAACTGCGCAGTGTTCCGGGCCGCCGCGTGATCGTCGTTATTACGGACGGCGACGATACGTTCAGCCGCGCCGAATTGAAAGACGCGATAGACATTGCGCAGCGAACCGAGACGACCATCTTCGGCATCTCTACAAAAGCTGGCTTTCTCGGAACCGTGCCGGGCGTCGAGGCGGGAACCGTAAAGGACAAGGGCGACAAGCTTTTAACACAGCTTTGCGAGGACACCGGCGGTGAAGTTTTTTTTACCGGCGATATGTTTGAATTAGAAAAGGCATTCAAAAAGATCTCCGATGAATTGCGATCGCAATACCTGATCACCTACAAACCGGCAAACCAAAATCTTGACGGCCGTGTACGCAAGGTCGAGGTCAGGTTCACCGATAAAGAAAAGACCGGCAAATACAAGATACGCACCAAGACGAGTTACCGGGCGGTCAGGGATAGTTTGAAGTAGGAGCTTTAGTGATGTTTTCAAAGATAAGATCTTTTGTGTTATTCGCCGCTGGTTTTGTGTTTGTGGTGCCTTTCGGCGTCGCTTTTGCCGACGCCCAGCAAACTCCGCCAAATCCCGCAACAAAAGCAGCCTCACCGACTTCGACGCCCCCCGTTAAGGACGACGATGAGATCATCAAAGTTGATACCGACGTCGTCACCGTCCTGTTTACGGCGCAAGATCGGAACCGGCGATTACTCACCAGCCTTAAACAGGAAGACATCAAGATCCTCGAAGACGGAAAGCCGCAAGAAGTCACCGCATTTTCGCGTCAGGTCGATCTGCCGCTTAGCCTCGCGATCTTGATAGACACGAGCGGCTCGCAGGAACGAACGCTCCCGGAAGAAAAGGCTGCCGCTATCTCATTTCTCGAAACGGTCGTCCGGCCCGCCAAAGACGAGGTCTGCGTCGTCTCATTTACAGGTGAGTCAACGCTGGAACAGGGCCTGACAAATAATTTGACACGACTCCGCCGCGGGGTCGAACGGATCCGGTTCACGCCGCCCGCCGGTTACGTCGGGAGCGGCGTATATACCGGAACTCCACCGATCTCAGGCGACAACGGACGAGTCGTGGCTTCGACGGCGATCTGGGATGCCATTTGGGTGACATCCGACGAGATCCTCGGCCCCGCACCTGAAAAGACCCGTCGAGCAATCATTTTGCTTACCGACGGCATTAACACATCCGGGCGTAAAAAGATGGATGAGGCGGTTCAGGCCGCACTAAAATCGGAGGCGATCATCTATTCGATAGGGATCGGTGACGACTTTCAATATGGTGTTGATAAGGGGACGTTGAACAAACTCTCCGACCGAACTGGCGGCCGCGCATACTTTCCCCGCGACGAGAGAGAACTTCGCGATGCGTTCGCGCAGATTCAGGAAGAAATGCGTTCGCAATATCTTATCGCCTATGAACCCACAAACCAAAACCGCGACGGCTCATACCGCAAGATCGAGATCCAATTGACCAGTCCCCAACTCCAAAAAGATAAAATAAAGGTAACTAACCGGCCGGGTTATTTTTCTAAGGCTACGCCCAGGAAATGACCTGCATCAATCGTAGGCCTTGCTTCGATGACGAACTGCAATAATATCAACCAATTGTAATTTATCATTGACCGAATAAATTACGCGATATTCACCGATTCGAATGCGCCAGAGATTGCTATAACCCTGAAGCTTTCTGCAACCAGCCGGACGAGACGATATGCTAAGTGACTCTATTTGAGAGAAGATCTTGTCTATGAGAGGGTTGGGGAGAGATTCTAGTTCCCTGCGTG
>JBKJJR010000060.1:0-6062 GCA_046597835.1 Pyrinomonadaceae bacterium | reverse complement strand
TTCGTCGATCTCCACGACTGGCCGCCGTCGGCCGATTGATACACGCCGCCGGTCGAGATCGCGATCTTGATGTCAGATGGATTCTTGGGGTCGGTAACGATCGTATGCAAACAAAGGCCCCCGAAGCCGGGATTCCATTTCTTGCGGTGCGGATGATTCCACAGACCTCTGTTCAACTTCCAGGTTGCGCCCGCATCGTGCGATTCGAACAAGGCGCCGGGCGCCGCTCCTACATACAGAGTGTTAGCGTCAGCTCCCGTGGCGATCTGCCAGATGTTTTCGAGCGACTTTTTCGTATTCGCGGGCATTTTGATACGCATCCGTTCAGGAGCATCCCACGTTGCTCCCATGTCAGTGCTTTTCACAAGCTCGGCGCCAAAGTGCCAGCTTGTCGGTGCGGCCCACATTTCCCCGCAGCCTTTTCGCTGATCGAAAAACGCTGAGAAAACCGCACGGCCGGGAAAGTGAGGCCCTTTTATCGACCATTGGTTATTTGCGGCGCGACGCAGAATAAAAAGCCCTTTTCCCGTTCCTACCAAAAGCAATATTTCATTTTTCTTCATAACCACATCTTGACTCCTCGGGAATCGGAACCGTATCCGCAACGATGTAGGGCAGCATTGCCCCGGCGTAATTTCGCGTAAGGCCGTCCGTTACTTTCCGCGCCGAAATGACAAGCGAGATAGACTGCTGCGGACCATAGGCCAATCGAACCGGATTGAACGCGATGGTCGCTGTCTGATTTGGCCCGAGAAGCGGCGTTTCCACCGGTGCTGTATCCACGAACCAAAGGCGTTGCCGATCAACGAACAAGCGGTAAGTTTCCGGCGTGTTTCCTCGGTTAGTTACGTTAACAAAAAAAACGGCTTGAGTTCGGGGCGTGACTATCACGGTCTGTGAAGCGGGCGAAAGTTCGATGCCGGAATCGGACTGGGCATTGACCAAACTGCTTTGCAGCTCCGCGCCCCAAACCTGTTTCCAGTTCGTCTCGTCCCGGGCTAGGTATAAGTTGAAAAAGGCCGTAAGCAGCCTTCGCGATTCGCTCAACTGCTGATTCCTCGTGATCGTTCCCGAATCGCAGCCGAAACCGTTAGCGTCCTGGAATCCGCAGTGCCAGCCGCCTTGAATCACGGGCAGTATCTTTGGCGTGTTTGCTGCGTTGAACATCAACTGTCCGTTCGAAGAAACCGGCACGATCGTGTCGGATCCGCCCGATAAGAGCAGCACCGGTGCATTGACCGCCGACATCGCAGCGGTCGCCGACGGGTTAGTCTCGGCTGCTGCGAGGTTTGCCAGTGCCTTGATTCGCGCGTCCTGCGATGCCGCCAGAATGCTCGCGCCGCCGCCCATCGAATGGCCGCCCGCCCCGAATCGAGTGGTCGCGACTTGGTTGAACAAAACGGAAATTGAGTTGGCATTTTCCTGCGTTAAATAGTCAAAACATGTCCGCAGATCGTTTGCGAAATTCTGATGGCTTGGAAAAAGTCCGCTTTCCGAATTGGAGGCGATGACGAAATACCCGTGCGTCGCAAGATGCTCAAGCGTGGACTGATAGGTTGAGACCGCCTGCACAAATCCGTGTCCGAAGGTGATCGCGGGGTAGGGCGCTCCGCCGCCGTCGTAGGTCGTGTTCAGGCCTGCGGCCAGCGCCGGATAATACAGCCGCGCGGTAAACGTGGTTGCGTTCGCGCGCGTCACCGTCACGCTGCGGTAACCTGCTCTATATCTGCCAGGCTGGGACAATTCTCCGCCCTGAGCAAAAGCCTGAGAGCTAACACCGCACACAAGACACAGAATCAAGATCACGCTATAAGTCATATTATTGAATCCAGGCCTGAGCAACATTTTCGATTTTCTTCGACTAAAGATTGACGAGTCGAAGCTATTAAAATCAAAACCAGCTCTTTTTTCCGCCGAGCAGACTGCCAAGAACGCCGCGAACCAATTTTGTTCCGACAGAGCGTGCGATGCTTGTCGTTGCGGCGCGAGCCGCGCTCTTGCCGATCGATTCCCACATTGTGTCGGGCGCCCGAGCGGCGGAGCGTTCGGCCTTCGCTTCTACCTGCTCTTGTTTTGACGCTGCCGCTTGCTCCGCCGCGGCTTGCTGTTCAGCGACTTTTGCGTCGTGTTTGACCTTTAGCATCTCGAACGCTGATTCGCGGTCGATCGCATTTTCATACACGCCCGCGACAAGCGAATTTGTCATCAACGACGCGCGCTGCTCCGGCGTGATCGGGCCGATGTGGCCAACCGGAGGCACGACAAATGCTCGATCAACGATCGTCGGAACGCCTTTTTCGTCGAGAGTCGAAATAAGCACTTCGCCGACGCCAAGCTCAGTGATCACGGTTTCGGTGTCAAGTTTAGGATTCACTCGAAATGATGATGCAGCCGCACGAACACCTTTCTGTTCCTGCGGCGTGTAAGCGCGTAATGCGTGCTGAACGCGGTTGCCGAGCTGCGCCAATACCTTTTCGGGAATGTCAGCCGGATTTTGTGTGACAAAATAAACGCCCACGCCCTTTGAGCGAATGAGCCTGACGACCTGTTCAACCTTATCGGTCAAAGCCTGCGGTGCGTCGGTGAATAGAAGATGCGCCTCATCGAAAAAGAAAACGAGCTTAGGTTTCTCAAGATCGCCCGCCTCAGGGAGCGACTCAAAGAGTTCGGACAGCAGCCATAGCAGGAATGTCGAATACAACTTCGGCGCCTGCACGAGTTGATCGGCCGCGAGCAGATTGAGCACGCCTTTACCGCCCGACGTTTGCATAAAATCGTCGAGCTTGACCGCCGGCTCGCCAAAGAAAAGATCGCCGCCCTGCTCGTCGATCTGCAGAAGGCCGCGTTGTATGGCTCCGACCGACGCAGACGAGACATTGCCGTATTGCAAGGTTAATTGGTCCGCATTTTCGCCGACGTGCTGCATCAGCGACTGCAAGTCCTTAAGGTCTATCAGCATCAGGCCGTTGTCGTCGGCATATTTGAACGCAATAGAGAGCACGCCTTGCTGCGTTTCATTTAATTGCAAAAGGCGGGCAATCAGCAGAGGCCCCATTTCCGACACGGTCGCCCGAAGCGGATGTCCCTGTTTGCCGAAAACATCCCAAACAGTTGCTGGAAACTGTTCAAAAACCGGCTCAATGCCGAGCAGTTTATTGCGGTCATCAATCTTTGTATTGCCGCCTCCGATTTGTGTAACGCCGGTCAAGTCGCCCTTAATGTCTGCCATAAAAACGGGCACGCCGCATTTGCTAAAGCCTTCGGCCAGACGCTGCAATGTCACGGTTTTACCCGTGCCGGTAGCTCCGGTGATCACGCCGTGACGATTGGACATCTGCGGCAGGAGAAAGAAGTCATTTTTATCTTTTTTTGCTACGAGTATTGGTTCTGTCATATACTTTTTGTCTGATCGTCCTGATTTTGTAATACAAATTATTACAATTTGTTACATATTATTACAGATTACTACCCCTCCAACCGCCTGATAAATCTGTAAGCCGTTGAAAACATTAGGCTTCCCTGCTGTTCCACGTGTTCCACGTGTCCCGGGTGTTCCACATGTTCCGAGTGTTCCGGAGTTTTTCTACTAACATTTTTCATATTTCCAATTTCGCCGCTTGCCTTCGGAAAGCAACTCAACAGTTGTTGCGAGCCGTTTGTCACGCGTCGGCTCGGTTTTGGCCTCGTTTATCCATTCGATATATTCCTTTTTGCAGCTGTATGGAAAATTATCAAACGTCTCTGCCGCAAGCTCATTTGTTGCCAGAGCCGCGAGTAATATGTCGGGTACAACAAGTTCCTTTTTCTCGCCAGTTGGCTTGGCCTTAGCAACTTTGATACCTGCGTCGTTCAATTTCATCGCATCGACGATCAGCTTTTTGAAGGTTTTGTCACTCGGAAGATCCTTAAGCGACGTGATCCGCCCAAAACTGCCCATCGCGGTCTTTTCCGCGGGAAAAGCTGAGGCATCCAGTAGACTTTGCTTCCAAAAATTGAACGCGCAATGCTCTTTGAAGGCCGCCATGGAACACATCATTCCCTTGTAATCGAAATGCGGAAAGCTCCACTTCTTCGTCTCGACAACGTCGGGACAGGCTTGGTGAACCAACGCCCGGATGTGATTTAGGATCGGTTTGGCAAAGTCTTTAGACTTTTCAATATAGGCGTCGACAAAGGGATCGGTCGTGGGCATTTAAAACTCCGCTGGAAAACTTTATTTAGGACGGTATTATAAACGATTTTCCTTTCAAATGACCAATTTCGATCTCGGCCATTTTTCATCAACGGCGCATACCTTTATATCAACGCGCCCGAGGAAATGCGGCCTCGATGCTGGTGACAAACTTCTATCGATGAGGTCTTCTATTGGTAAGGTAAATTGAAAAAGGCTGCCGGTACAGGCAGCCTTTTCATTGGATACTATCGCTGGCCGTATTCCCTGGCAAAAAGGAACCGGTCAGATAATTTAAGCCGTTGCCTCACGCAATTCTCATTACGTTTTCGGCCTGCGGGCCTTTTGGGCCGTCGGTTACTTCGAACTCGACTTCCTGGCCCTGGATCAGGCTCTTGTAGCCATCGCCGGAGATCGCGCTGTAATGGACGAAAATATCCTGCTCGCCGGGTTGTTCGATAAACCCGTAACCCTTTGCGTTATTAAACCATTTGACCTTTCCATTTGCTTTTGACATCTCCAATCCCTCCTGCATACTTCAATAAAACTTTGCCGGTAGCCCTCTCTGAGAAAATACCGCAAAACAAACCGCAACAGCGATGCGTCGGACAGCATCCTCGGCTGCGGAAAAAGTCTATCAAGCACTCACAGTTTCCAATTAAGATCCGACCTTAAACTGCAAGGGCGCTATGGCTTCGTTGTGTATGATGGATAGACGAAGCACAATCTATCTGAAAATTGCCGTTCTGTCAAGGCGCTTTTCAAGGTTTTTAACACTCGCGGCCGAAAATTGACATGAATATTGATATGAACGAATATTTAGCTTGAGTTTTTACCCCGATCTCGAGCACGGCGATGGCAAACGAATACGGAAAGGGAGCGCCCCTCTCATACAATAAATATCTCAAGGTTCCCGAGTTGATCGCTTTGCAGGAACGGCTTTCGGAGCCCGCAAGCCACGACGAGCTTCTGTTCATTACCATCCATCAGACATACGAGCTCTGGTTCAAGCAGATACTGCACGAACTCGACGCGACGCTCAAATGGCTGGGCGAGGACCGCGCGTTTCGGGTAAATCACAGCCTGCGTTCCGTGGTTGCGATCGAAAGAGTGCTCGTCTCGCAGATACACCTGCTCGAGACGATGGCGCAGATAGGGTTTCTGGAGTTTCGCGACAAGCTAAATCCGGCAAGCGGTTTTCAGTCAATGCAGTTTCGCGAGCTTGAATTTGCGTCGGGGCAGAAGGACGAGAAGCTTCTCGAGACCTTTCGCGACGACGAATTTGCGTATAAACGATTGAGCGAACGGTATGTAGAACCGAGCCTCGGCGATGCGTTTTGGTCACTGTTGGAGCGGCACGGTTTCGCCGTCGCAGATCACGAGGAGAAAGTTGCTGCGATCGTAGAGATACTTTCCGAACCCGAAAAGCACGCCGACCTTTTTGTAATGCAGGACCTGTTGATCGAACATGATGCCCAGATCTCGCTCTGGCGATACCACCATGTGCTAATGGTCGAGCGAATGCTCGGCATGAAACGCGGCACCGGCGGCTCAGAGGGCGTCGGTTATCTTATGACAACAGTAACCAAACGATTCTTTCCCGAAATATGGGAAGCACGGACACATCTGAAGTTGTCGGAACCACCTGCTGCGGCGGGTGGCTGAAGTTAATGTGCTAAACAAACACCGAAAAAACCTCATTCGAAAACAACTTCCCTTTTCGCGTAAGCCGTAAGCTATTTTCCGTCCTCTCGACAAGCCCGGCGTCAGTCAATCTCTCGATCTCTGCTTCATATTTCTTGATCAGATCAAAGCCGAAACGCGTCGCAAATCCTGACCAGTCAATACCGTTCTCCAAACGCAATCCCAAAAAAATAAACTCCGAAGCAAG
>JBKJJR010000369.1:0-3693 GCA_046597835.1 Pyrinomonadaceae bacterium | reverse complement strand
CAAACCAGCACTGGCAGCCGCTGGGGCGATTACAGCTCGATGAATGTTGATCCGGCCGACGATTGCACATTTTGGTACACGCAGGAATATTACGCTACGACGGGATCCGCTCCGTGGTCAACCCGCGTTGGCAGCTTTAGATTTCCGCAATGTGTTAACGCTCCGAGAGCAACGATCCAGGGAACAATTACCACTTGTTCGAGCGGTTTGCCGGTCAATTTGGCTTCGGTTAATGCCACTGGCGGATTTACGCGTGTAACCGGCGCAACCGGAACATATTCAATGACGGTCGGTCCGGGAACTTACACCGTTTCGGCAAGTAAAGGAATTGGCCAGTCTGGAACGACGACGCCCAGTGTAACTGTAACAAATGGACAAACTGCAACGGCTAACATTTGCCTGGCCGGCATGCCGGTTCTGGCTGCAACGACGGCGACACTCGTCAGCGAAAGCTGTTTGCCCGCAAACGGCGTAATTGACCCGGGCGAAACCGTCACGGTTTCGTTTGGTGTTCAAAATTCGGGTGGCAGTAATACAGTTAATGACGTGGGAACACTTCAAAACACGGGTGGCGTAACCGGTCCGGGCGGGCCGCAAAACTACGGTGTAGTTGTCGCAGGCGGTTCGGCGGTCAGTAGGAATTTTACATTTAGGGCAGACCCGGCATTGCTGTGCGGTACTAATATCACGGCGACAATACAGCATCAGGACGGTGCATCTAATCTAGGCAGCTTAACTTATACGCTGCCGACCGGTGCATTAGGCTCGCCAACTACCACCAGCTATACCGGGCCAGCGGTGGCGGTGCCTGATAATGTTCCGGCGGGTGTCAATATTGTTTTGCCGGTCAGCGGAATTACGGGTGGAATTGCCGACCTGGATTTCCGTCTCGATGCCTTGGCAGGCTGCGATGCTGTCATTGGAAATACAAATGCATCAATGGATCACACTTTTAACGGCGACCTGCAATTTAAACTGACTTCGCCGGGCGGAACGACGGTTAGTATGATCACCAATCGCGGCGCGGGCGGTAACAATTTCTGCACCGTTCTGCTCGATGACGACGGCGGTTTCCCGGCGGCTTCGACTATTCCGACGACTGGAGCGGTATCCGGCAACTTTGCCCCTGAAAGCCCTTTATCGGCGTTTGACGGACAAAATCCCAACGGAAACTGGACGCTGAATGTAGCTGATAATGCTGGTATTGATACCGGCTCACTCAGACGCTACTCGCTGATAATTACGCCAAAGATCTGTTCGACAAACTGCCCGACATCTGCGTCGATAAGTGGAACCGTTACATACGGCAACGCTATCGGTTCACCGGCACCGCCGAGGCTTGTGAAGAATGTTTCGGTGGCGAGTACGGTTGGTTCGCCGGCGGTTGGGCCCGTGATTACGGGAACGCCGGGAACGTACACGCTAACCGGTTTCGGAGCGGGTTCATATACGATCAAACCGACGAAGCCGGGCGGTTCAAATGGTTCGATAACGTCAAACGACGCGGCGAGGGTCGCACAAGGCGTCAGCGGCGCGGTGCCGTTCGTTAGCCAGAATCAAAGATTTGTTTCGGATGCGAGCGGGAATGGAATTCTTTCGTCGACTGACGCGGCGTTTATTGGAAGGTTCGCGGCAGGGCTTACGGGCTTTGGAAATACGGGCCAGTGGAAGTTCTTCGTTACGGGAGCACCGTCACCTCTTCCGACACCGCCACAGACTTATAACGACAGCCGCATTTATCCCTCGGTCTCGGGCAGCGTGGCGGGACAGGATTATGTAGCCCTTCTGGTCGGTGAGGCTTCGGGCAACTGGAATCCGGCGACACATCCGAGGCCGGCAGGAATAGTGGAAAGTGGAAAGTGGATAGTGGATAGTGAAAACGGCGGGCCGGAGCGGGGCATCGAAATTAGACTGCCACAGATGACGGCCTCGATGAACAAAGAGATAATTATTCCTGTCACCGTTCAGGGAACTGCGAACAAAGAGATCATCTCGTATGAGTTCGATGTCAGGTACGATCCCGCGGTGATACAGCCTCTGGAGAATCCGGTGGATGTAAAAGGAACTGTCAGCCGTGGGCTATTCGTAGTAGCCAATCCGAATGAACCGGGCTTGTTGAGAGTCGTTGTTTATGGAGCGTACCCGATCGACAGTGATGGGTTGCTTTTGAATCTGAGATTTGCAGCCGTGGAAGCTGCTGGTTCGGTTTCGCCGTTGACGTGGGAACGCGTGATGTTCAACGAAGGCGAGCCCGGAGTTAGCGTGTCTGACGGGCAGATTCAGTTGTTCTAACTCTAATATTGTAACGGAATATTTGGCCGCGGATAACGCAGATGAGACGGATCAGGAACTGATTTTCTGATCCGTTTTTATTTGTGCGATCGGCGTTCCGGGCTGGCATGACGCGGCCCGGAGCTAAAGCCGCGTTGATCGGTAAGCCTTTAAGGTCGGAGTATGTTAAAATACAAAAAAGTGCAACGGTTTTTCAGCCCCTTTCGTCTAACGTCCGTTCACACAATTCCTGTTTGGAGAATTATTAATGAAAAAGAGTAGGATCTTGCTTCTGTGTCTTATTGTGGGCGTTGCAGCCGCCTCGACCTGGTTTATCGCGTCTAACGACCTGATCGGAAAGTTCTTTAATGAAGACGATCCCGACCGGCCGCCGATGGGCGCAAAGATCGAGCTCGAGGAGTATCTGCGGATGCGGATCGAACACATGGATCTGCTGCGCGGTTTTGACACGGCCGAGCAGGATTCGCGGACGAATGCGATCCTTGAAATGGAGCAGAGCGAGCGAGACCTCGCGAGGCAGCGGCGCGAAGCGGGTCAGCCAGAAGGCTCATCGTGGACTCCGTTAGGGCCGGCACCGATACCCGTGAGCGGAAGCACATCCTACAGCGGCCGTGTGTCGGCGATCGCGGTGCATCCGACAGATCCTAATATCGTTTACGTCGGCACCGCTCAGGGCGGGTTGTATCGCTCGCTTAACGGCGGAACGACGTGGACGCCGCTGATGGACAGCGCCCTTACCATCGCTATCGGTGCGGTCGCGATCTCGCCGTCAGATCCGACGACGGTGTTTGTCGGAACGGGCGAGTCCACCCTGTGCGGCAGCGGCTGCTATATCGGCGTCGGGCTCTATCGCATAACTAATGCGGACACCACGCCTGTCCTATCCGACGCGCTAAATAAGAATGGGGCCAACGCAGACATTTTTACGGGCCGCGCGATCAGCGAGGTGCTTGTTCATCCTACCGATCCGAATACAGTTTTTGTCGGAACCTCATCCGGCGTGGCCGGGATCGGCGGAACGACTTCGGGTGCGACCTTGCCCGCAATAGGCGTTTATCGGACGACGAACGCAATGAGTGCGAGTCCGACATTTGCAAAGTTGGCTTTACCTATTGCAGATCGATCCGTCACCGACCTCGTGATGGAGCCGGGTAATCCGAACCACATTTATGCCGGTGTACTCGGTGTCAGTGCGGGCGACGGCGGAATCTATGCCGCCACAAATGCACTTGATGCGACCCCGACGTTCACTCAGGTTCTGTCGACGACTTTGACCGGGAACCCGTCGCGCATAGAGCTTTCCGCAGCGAAAGTAAACGGTATAAATTTCGTTTACGCGGCATCGGGCGAGGGAACCGGCACGGTTTATAAATCGATGGATGCGGGACCATTCCTTCCGAC
>JBKJJR010000307.1:0-3082 GCA_046597835.1 Pyrinomonadaceae bacterium | reverse complement strand
TATTCCGGGCCCGGATTGCCGAGCCCGACTATCAGCCAATTATTCGCCGTCGCCATCGCCTTCAGGCTTTGTCTCACCAGCGTCACCTGCGACACCAGGTTCTGCAGGTTCACCGATCTGCGGTTCGAGCTCGACTTCCTTGACCGTCACGATCGAAGCCACAACCGTCTCCGGCGCTTCCTGGATCTCAATTCCCTCGCCGACACGCAGGTCGGATACGTGAATTGCGTGTTCTGGCGTCAGCTCGGAAATATCGACATCGATCGAATCCGGAGTTTTGGCCGGTTCGCAAAGAACCTTAATTTCACGCATCGACTGGGCGAGAACAGCTCCCTCTTCTTTGAGACTTTCGGGATGGCCGATCAAATGGATAGGCACGGTCATTTCGATCTTTTCACCCTTAGCAAATCTGCGAAGATCTGCGTGGATAAGCCGCCCGCTAACACCGTCGATCTGACGATCCTGAAAGATGACATCGTTGACGCCTTCACCCGCGATATCGAGGGAAAATACTGTATTAACACCAGTATCCGTCCTTAGAATTGCCGCAAGCTCCTTCAATGACGCAGTCGCCGCAAGACTTTCCGTGCCGCCGCCGTACACTACAACTGGTATCTTGCCATCGACACGAAGACGCCGCGCATGGTTCTTGCCGCGGGTTTCACGCTTTTCAGCCGTTACAATAAATTTTTCTGCCATAACTTTACTCTAAAACTAAATAAATAATGACGAGACACTCGTCTCATCGTGTATTGATTTTATCGCCGAAGCCAACAGCTTTGCGACGCTCAAAACTTCTATCTTACCACCCTCGACGAGGGGCATTCCGTTGTCGCGGATCGGGATCGTGTTTGTCACTATCACCTTTTTTAAATACGAACCGGTAATATTCTCAACCGCCTTTCCCGAAAGAACGCCGTGCGTAAAGCACGCGATCACCTCATTAGCACCTGCCTTGTGCAGTGCCTCGGCGACTTTGCAGATCGTTCCGCCAGTGTCGCACATGTCGTCGATTATCAAACAATTTTTGCCGCGGACGTCGCCGACGATATTCATAACATCGGCTTCGTTCGCCCGCTCTCGACGTTTGTCGCAAAGAGCGAGGCCGGCCTTTAGCCGTTTAGCATAAGCCCGGGCACGCTCGGCACCGCCGGTGTCGGGTGCGACGACGATCAGATTTTCGATCGGATTCTCCCTGAAATACTCGACCACGATCGGGGCCGCGTAGAGGTGATCCACCGGAATATCAAAGAACCCTTGTATCTGCGATGCGTGCAAATCTAAGGTTAAAACCCGCTCAGCTCCCGCAGTCGTTATCAAATTTGCCACAAGCTTTGCCGTGATGGGTACTCGCGGGCGGTCTTTCTTGTCGGCACGGGCGTATCCAAAATATGGGATCACCGCAGTCACGCGTTCGGCCGAAGCCCGGACAAACGTGTCTATCATTATCAACAATTCCATCAAGTGCCGGTCTGTCGGCGGGCACGTCGGCTGAACAATAAAAACGTCATGGCCGCGAACATTTTCGCCGATCTGGAAGTTGAACTCGTCGTCCGAAAACCGTTCCGTGCTGGCCTTTCCAAGCTCGCAAGCCAGGAATCCGCATATCTCTTCGGCAAGCGCCGGATGAGCATTGCCCGAAAATACCTTGATCTTGCCCGTGACGCTCATAATTCCAAATAAAAAACGGCCAACCTGTTAAGGTTGTCCGCTTTCGATTCATAATTGGCTGGGGCGGGAGGACTCGAACCTACGAATGCCGGATCCAAAGACCGGTGCCTTACCACTTGGCTACGCCCCAATGCGAATTAAAGAAACGACGCGGAAACAACCTGATGCACTAAAATTTCAGTGCTTCGTGATACTCAGATCGCGAGATGGTTGCTACGGCAAACTTTCGCCAGGTCGATTCTTGATCGAGGGCTTTTAATGCTGTTTGCCGTGTCTCTTCTTTGTCAAATATTGCGAAAACCGATGCTCCGCTGCCGCTCATAGCGGCATTTACTGCTCCAAGACCAAGTAATGTATCTTTTACCTTCTTGATCTCGGGATAAGCGGAAAACACGCTCTCTTCAAAATCGTTTATCAATACCGAATGGCGTAAATCCAAGGATTCTGCTTCCTTTCGGCAAACAGTAAGAGTATGTTCTTGGGCCTCTGATGTCAAGGCAGGAGCACCCAAAGATGCGAAGGCATCGGCGGTTGACACTTTCACGTTAGGCGTTACCACCAACATATTTTTGGCGTAGATATCTTCTGTACGAGGTAAAACATAATCACCTCGCTGAGTACCAACGGCAGTGCCTCCGTAAAGAAAGAATGGAACGTCTGCCCCAAGCCCGACCGCCAACTCGCGCATCTCCCACGCCGAAATAGGCCCAAGCTTCCATAGTTTGCAAAAGCCGACGATAGCCGCAGCTGCATTAGACGAGCCACCGCCCAAACCTCCCGGCGATGGTATTTGTTTCGTCAGGTGTACCTTGCCGGTTACCTTTTTGCCCGTCAGTTCTTGTAGTGCCGTCGCCGCACGTAAGATCAGATTGCTCTCATCGATCGGCATATTTACGTCGTCGCACGTAAGGTCAAGTTTATCGCTTGCTTCAAAAGTCAAAGTATCGTGCAGCGATACCGTCTGAAACACAGTGCAAAGTTCATGAAAACCGTCCTCACGCTTGCCCAAAATGCGAAGCGTCCAATTTATCTTTGCAAATGACGGTAAAGTAAATCCCGGAGGCATCGCTTAAGAATAATAGGCTGAACCAAGCATGTAAACAACGCTGCCGGAGTTAGTATTGATAAAAAAAATCCGGATCCGGCTTATGAGCCGCGATCCGAATATTCGTTTTGAAATTTCAAATTTGAAATCTGAAATTTGAAATTTGGTTTATTTTTTCAAAAAGACTTGCGTAAGGTAATACGAACCATCGGCCGCAACGGCTATTCCGACAGCTGTTTCTTTCCAATTGTCGTCAAGTAAGTTATGCCGGTGCGACTGCGAATTGAGCCAGAGGTCGACGGCTTTGCTGATCGGGTCCTGGTATCCGCGATTATAGGCAATATTCTCGCCAATTGCCCGCCATTT
>JBKJJR010000290.1:0-3661 GCA_046597835.1 Pyrinomonadaceae bacterium | reverse complement strand
GTTCTCACAAAATACGTCGATTACACGGATCGCGGGACTTGCGTAATTTTCGGCGATGGAGCCGGTGCCGCCGTTGTTGGGCCGGTTCCGGAAGGTAAAGGGATTCTCGCGACAAAGATCCGCTCGGACGGCCGTTACGAAGATCAGCTTTTTTCTCCGGGCGGCGGTACGAAATTGGGGACAACACACCAGACTATCGATAACGGCGATCATTTTTTCAAGATGAAAGGCAATGAGCTTTTCAAGGTTGCTGTGCGTTCGATGGCTGATATTTCGGCGGAAATGCTTGAAAAGGCCGGTTATACGGTTGATGATGTTGATATAGTCATCCCGCATCAGGCGAATCAACGGATAACAGATGCTGTTGCATCGCGGTTGGGTGTACCTGAGGAAAAGGTTTATTCAAATATCGCCGAGCATGGCAATACATCGTCAGCGTCGATACCGATCGCATTGGATGAGTGTATTCAGTCAGGTCGTGTAAAAGAGGGAAGCCTCGTGCTGCTGACTGCGTTTGGCGGCGGCGTCACATGGGGTGGAACGGTCATAAGATTCTGATCGGATAGGTCATATAGGGCCTATAAGTCCATGGGACTTATTGATCTATGGTGAAGATCGCATACATTTTTCCGGGTCAGGGCAGTCAGGCCGTTGGAATGGGTAAAGATTTATTTGATAATTTTGCGGCTGCTCGTGAGGTGTTTGAGGCGGCGGATGATGCGCTTAGTTTTTCGCTTTCGGAAATGTGTTTTTCGGGTGAAGAGGCCGATCTGCAACTTACTGCCAACACACAGCCTGCGATATTAACAGCCTCGATTGCGGCGTATTATGCCGCAAGGGCGGAAGGCTTACCGGAACCCGATCTTATAGCTGGGCATAGCCTCGGAGAGTATTCGGCGTTGGTCGCGGCGGGGGTTTTGGATTTTGGGGATGCGGTGCGAACCGTGCGAAAACGTGGGACGTACATGCAGGAAGCCGTGCCCGTAGGGGTAGGAGCAATGGCGGCGATACTTGGGCTCGTTGTTGAAACCGTCGAAGCGGGTTGCTCAAAGGCCGAGCAAGGACAAGTTTGCAGTCCTGCTAATATCAATTCTCCGTCGCAGGTTGTTATAGCCGGAAACTCGGAAGCGGTTGACCGGGCGTGTGAGATATTGAAAGAGAAGGGTGCGAAACGAGCAATCAGGCTTAACGTATCAGCACCTTTTCATTGTGCATTGATGATGCCGGCGCAGGAGCGGCTTGCGGCTGATCTTGCGGAATTGGAGTATGGCGACTTAGCCTTTCCAATATTGCATAATGTTGATGCGGCTGTGAACAATGCATCTTTTGCTGTATGTGATAAATTAACACAGCAAGTTTCGTCGCCGGTGCGATGGCTGCAAACAATAGAGAATATGGTCGCAAGCGGTGTTGATAACTTCATCGAGATCGGTCCCGGCAAGGTTTTGACAGGGTTGGTAAGGCAGATCAATAAAGAAGTGGTTTACGCCAACATTGAAAATACTGAGAGTTTGAGAAATACTTTAGAAACGCTATAAAAACAGGAGAAAATATGTCAGAAGTTCAGGATAAAATTAAACAGATCATCGTAGATGAGCTTGGAGTTGACGAAGCGGAGGTTACGGAAAACGCTCGTTTCATCGAGGATCTCGGTGCGGATTCGCTCGACCTCGTCGAACTCGTGATGAGGTTCGAAGAGGAGTTTGACATCGAAATTCCCGACGAAGACGCTGAAAAAATTCAAAGCGTACGCGACGCGTATGCTTATGTCGAACAGCACAAAGCAGCATAATTCGTGAATCGTGAATCGTAAATAGAACGAATTTCGATTCACGATTCACTATTTACTATTTACACAATTATGAAACGTCGGGTAGTAGTTACAGGACTCGGTTCGGTTACGGCGTGCGGGAACGACTTGCCGACGACTTGGCGCGCGTTGATGAACTGCGAGAGTGGGGCGGATTACATTAAGAAGTTTGACGCCGAAAGGTTCTCGACTAAATTCGCGTGTGAAGTGAAAGACTTTGATCCTCTAAGTTTCCTCGATAAGAAGGAAGCCAGGCGGATGGGTGCATTCACTCATTTTGCGATGGCCGCCTCGGACGAGGCGATGAAGCACAGTGGTCTCGTGATCGACGATTCGAACGCCGAGATGATAGGAACTTACATCAGTTCGGGCATCGGCGATTTTTGGGCGATCGAGCGGGAACATGAGAAGCTGCTTGCGTCGGGGCCTGACCGCGTATCACCGTTTTTTATCGTCTCGGCGATCGTCAATTTGGCATCAGGTAACGTTTCTATCCGTCATGGTGCCAAAGGCCCGAATTCTGCCACAGCGACGGCTTGTTCCGCCGGTGCCCATGCAATCGGCGATAGCTTTAGATTGATAGAACGCGGCGATGCCGATGCGATGATCTGCGGCGGGGCGGAAAGTGCGATCACTCCGATGTCGGTCGCTGGATTTGCTTCGATGCGTGCGCTTTCGTCGCGGAACGACGATCCGAAACACGCCTCGCGACCATTCGATTTGGAACGCGACGGCTTTGTTATCGGCGAAGGAGCGGGCTTGCTTATTCTGGAAGAACTTGAATTCGCGAAGGCACGGGGAGCCAACATACTTGCTGAGATCGTCGGTTACGGAATGAGCGGCGATGCTTTTCACGTGACGATGCCTGATGAGACAGGCTCAGGCGCTATTCGCGTGATGGAGCGGGCATTAAAGGATGCCGGCATCCAGCCCGAACAAATTGGTTACATCAATGCTCACGGCACTTCGACGCCGTATAACGACAAATTTGAAACTCTTGCGATCAAAAAGGTTTTTGGCGAACGCGCCTGCAAGATTCCGGTCAGCTCGACAAAATCAATGACCGGCCACGCTCTCGGCGCTGCCGGTGGGATCGAGGCCGTATTTTCGGTCAAGGCAATTATGGAAAATAAATTGCCCGCAACAATAAACTACGAATTCCCCGACCCCGACTGCGACCTAGATTACATACCAAACGAACCGCGAGATGCTACTGTAGATTTCGTGTTGTCAAATAACTTCGGTTTTGGCGGGACAAACGCGTGCTTGTTTTTTAAAAGGTTTGAAGAGTAATGCAGAAGCCCGCACATAAGTAAGGGCGTAACATGCAATGTTGACTGTTACGCCCTTACTCGTGCGCGGGCTCGTGAAGAATGAAATGAAAATTATTGTACTAATGAAACAGGTCGCCAATAAGGATGCAGTTTTACGTATCGCGGGCGACGAGAAGTGGATAAACGAGGCTGACATCTCTCAGCAGACCAACGAGTCGGACGGTTACGCGTTAGAAGAGGCTCTGCGAACTGTCGAGGCCAAAGGCGAAGGTGAGGTTGTTGTTTGCACGCTAGGACCTCAGACGGCAAAGACCGTTATTAAAGACGCACTCGCTCGCGGCGCTAATCGTGCGATTCATGTAGTTGTCGAAGACAGCAAGACGCTCTCGCCGTATCAGATAGCAAAAGTCATCGCTGAATCAATTCGTGATGAGAAAGCCGATCTCGTTTTCACCGGCTTGCAGTCGGACGACACGAGTTACGGACAGACCGGCGTGATTCTTGCCGAATTGCTTGGCATCCCGCACGCGACCATTGTGATCGAGGTCGATCGCGCCAGCTTGGGCGAAACGCTCCG